>JADZEM010000121.1 GCA_020850535.1 Chloroflexota bacterium | reverse complement strand
GGTGTAGGTGTCGGGCGCGTGTCTCTTGACGGACTGCAGCAGCCACGCGCCCGTGGACCGCTGCCCCTCACGGTAGCCGGCGGCGAAGAGGTCGCCGCTGAAGCCGCTATCCAGCATCCCGCTCACCCGCAGCATCTGCCGGGCGATGCGCCTGCCGTGCGGGGAGTCCATCAGCCACACCCACGCGTCGCGGTCCAGCGCCTCCTCCAGATCGGCCTCGGCGCGGGCCTCGCGCTGGGCGTCTGTGAGGTAGATTTCGTCGTGGTGCGGATCCATAACAGAGTATAGCAAACGCTACCCGTGGTGTCAAAGCGCGGCGGCGGCACTAGGCCTAGTGTCAGCCAACCCGGAACCAGCCACCGGTCACCGCGTTGAACTTCAGCCGGAAAAATCCGCCTCCCGCTATGCTTGTCGGGGACCCGACTACGAATGCAGAGCCACCGTTGCCAATCGTCAGCGCCGTGACCGTCCGCACCGACGAGACGACCACCTCCTGCCCGTCGATGCACGTCGCCACCGCCGGCAGGTTGATCGTCCCGGCAGCGTACTCGCCCTCCGGATTCAGCAGCAAGAACGTCCGTTTCGCATCGATGGTGACCGTGAACCCGCTCGCGGAAGGCGAGGCGTACTGGACGGACTGGTCGATGACCGGACCAGCAGAGGCAATCGGGGCGTTCGGGTCGGAGTTCTTCATTGCCCATTTCGTCCCGATGTTCGGGACCGGTGACATGTCCGGGAACACGTAGCCGTAGACCGCCCCGGTCGACCCGGTCTGTGCGACCTCGCACGTGTAGGCAACGAATGTGCCAACAGTCCCAGCGTTGCCTGTGATTCTGGACTGGTGCCCAGTAAACGCGGTCACCGTGCCAGCGTTGCTCGACATCTGGCCCTCGTAGCCGGTGACGTAGGTCACCGTCCCCGCAGCCTCGTTGTCGAATTTTGCCTCGTGGCAGAACGCCGCGCCGGGGTTATCGGTCACCTTCTGCTTGTACCAGTCGATACCGGCTACCGAATGCCCCGGGAGGGTGGTCGCGCCGGCCCGGTACTCGTAAATGCTCGCGCGGCCCAGCGAGATATTGCTACCGGGCGAAGCGATCTCGTTGCTTACCGTCAGCGTGGCACCGTATTCGATCGACGCGGGGCCGGTGATGGTCTTAGCTGTGTCCAGCGCCAGACCGGACACGCTGAACCGCTTCAAGACGCCGCTCTTGATGCCGAGCACAGTATCGGCCGCAGCCGACTCAGCCGTCGCAATAGATGGTACAGCTACATCAGCCATGGTGTTACCCCGTCAGTTTGTTGTTTGCTGCGTCCGTCATATAGTTCCCGGCCTCGTCCAGCAAGTAGTCGCCCGCATGGACCACGGCGCCAAAACCGACAGCGCGCCCGGTCACGAGCCGATACAGCCGCCGAAGAGGGGGAAAGAGAATCGGGCGGATGATCATGATTCACGCGTTCGAGTAAATGCCGACATCAACACCGTGACGGGCGATGCTCGCCCGGCGCACGACGCGGAACGTGCCCGGCCCGGAGATGACCTCGGGCTGGCTGCCCTGCAGGAACTTGACGAACTGGTCGCCGCTGGGCGTGTCGATGTAGACCGCCGCGCGCGCCCGTGGGGGCACGTCGCCGGTAGCGAACAGACCGATGGTGGCCACCCCACCGGCGACCACGACCACGTCGGTGCTGGTTGCCGTCGTCTGCGCGGCGGCGAGGATTGTCGATTGGGCCATGCTTGCTCTCCTGTTGTCCGCCTGCTAGGCGGGCGATTGAAAGTCGATCCCTCGCGGTGTTCAGCCGCCGAGGAGCCTCGCGATGTCCAGTTGCTGGGCGGTGTTCGTCTGCCCGCCACCCGGCGCCGCCTTCTGGGCGGCCGCCATGTCCTTGGCGATCGACGCCTGCTGGGCCTGCTGCTCGGCCTGCGCGGCCGCCTGCTGCTGCTGGGCGCGGCTCTGGCGGATGGCGGCGAGCACATCCTCGTCGCGCAGCAGCTTCGGGTTCGTGCCCAGCATCTGCGCGTACTCCTCGACGACCTTGTCGGCGTCGACCTTGTCGACGGCCTCGGGCCAGATGGGCGCGAGCGTGCCGACGGTCGCCAGCAGGCGATCGACCGCCGAGGCGCCCGCCTGCTTCTGGGCCTGAGCGAGGATCGAGACGAACTCCACGGTGAGGGGCGCGCCCTGCATCTCCTCGGGGGCCTCGGGGAGGATGCCGGCCTCACTGGCGATCTCGAAGGCCATCTCGACGAGGGGCGCCAACAGTTCGTTCTGGTCGCGCTCGATGACCGGCCCGAGCAGCATCATCTTCTCGGAGTGCTGCTCGGCGATCTGCCGAGCCGTGATCCCGCTCTTGTCGAGGTCCGAGATCATGCGGAAGACGTCCTCGTAGAACGTCCTGCTGATCCGCTGGCGGATGTCCTGAATGTCGCCCACGAGGTGCTGCAGGTCGAGCCTCACCTCGAAGACCGAACGGATGCCAGCCTGCGGGTTGGCCGCGTCCACGGTCGCGTAGCCGCCCGGTAGCAGATCGCTGTTGTTGCCCTTCAGGCGCGCCGGCCCCTGCAGGGGCGGCTTCGTCTGGTAGTCCACCGCTTGGCTCTTGCGCAACTGCATCTGCTGCAGTTGCTTGATGTCGCCCAGCGCCTCGCGGGCGGGGCTCGTCCCGTAGCAGTTCTCGCCGTTCACGATCCACCGCGGAACGAGCACGCGGAAGCGCCGATAGCCGGACTCGCGCAGCGGCGCCGCGGTATCGCGCCCCTCCTCGAAGTAGACCTCACGGAAGGGCATCCCGAGGGCCCCGGGGCGTTTGCGCTCCGTGACCGGGCGCGGCTCGACGGCGTGGATCACGGTGAACTGCTGATCCATCTGGCCGTTCTTGTAGAGGTCTCGCACGTGGTCGGAGACGGCATCGAGCCCGAACTCTCCGACCATCTGCTCGACCGTCATCGGGAACTCGCGATAGAAGGTGTTCACGACCCCGCGCGCATCGGTGGCCACCGCGTAGGTGCCGGCGGTCACCGGGTGCAGATGGATGACGTTCTCGAAGTCCTCGGCGACGACAGCGGCGGCGGTCCCGAAGGCGGCCATCTCCTCGCGCATCGTGTGCAGCACCCGGTAGGTGTTGCTCTTGCTGAAGACGTCCCGGAGGATGTCTCGCACCTGCGCCAGCCACGCCTTCACGGCCGGGTTGTCGCGCAGCGGCTCGGGGCCCGCGCGCAACTCGAACCACGGCTGGGCGGGGCTGGAGGTGCCGCTCACCCAGCCGGCGGCGAGCGTGCGCAGCGCCCGCGTGGCGCTGTTGTCGAGGATCAGACTGTCGTTGCGCGCGCCCGTGTCCGTCCTCGACGGATCCTTGAATCGTCCCATGTCGGGGACCACGAACCGCTGGATGTCGTACCAGACCGGCCACCAACCGGATCGCTCGCTCTTCAGGTTCGCCCAGCGGCGGCGGACACGTTGGACGAGGGTTTCGCTCATCGCTTGGCTCCAGTAAGGCGCGGGCCGGCGACGCGGCCGGCCTCGGCGCTGCTATGCACGACCCGCGCCGGGGTAGCGCGGGCTACCGTGGGCAGGCGCACGATGTCCACCCGCTGCAGGGCAGGGGAGGGCGGACGCTGGCCGGGTACACGGGGGGCTTTCGGATCGGGCTTCATGCGACCACCTCGAAGCGGTTGTTCTTGCGGAG
>JADZEM010000120.1 GCA_020850535.1 Chloroflexota bacterium | reverse complement strand
TTTGCTCGCTGACTGCGCCTTCACCGTGTTGGCCATCACGTGGGGGAGGGGTTCCCCGGCGGAATGCAGCCTTTGCTCGCTGACTGCGCCTTCACCGTGTTGGCCATCACGTGGGGGAGGGGTTCCCGGGCGGAATGCAACTTTTCCGGCGCGGGCAACGTCCCATCCGTAGCAGGAGGACTTGCCCGATGACCATTCAGATGCCAGGGATCGAGCCGGCTGCCGATGAGCTCGTCCTCGAGCCGCCAGCGGCGGTGCCCCCCGTCACCCAGGCGCAGGCTGCTTCCACCATCCGTATCGACGAGGCGACCGCTGTCCGCATCCAGGCGGCCGTCAACGCCTACGTCGATTCGCTGACCACCCTCGAAGCGCAATCGCCCGAGTTCAACAAGAAGGTCTCCTCGATCAGCAAGATGGGCCACGAGGAGATTCGCCGCTCCGCCGAGGCCTCCAATCGCTTCCTCGACCGCCCAACCGCCGCCCTCGGGCAGGGACCGATGGCCCAGGGCTCGGAGGTCTCGCAGGCGTTGCTCGCGCTGCGGACCCAGGTCGAGGATCTGGACCCGTCGCGCCACCTCGGGCAGCGGCGCGGCTTCTTCAAGCGCGCCGTCTTCGGGAGTCAGGTCGAAGGGTACTTCCGCAAGTACCAATCGGCACAGTCGCAGATCGAGGCCATCGTCAGCAGCCTCTACCGGGGCCAGGACGAGCTGATGCGCGACAACGCCGCCCTGGAGCAGGAGAAGTATCACCTCTGGGAGATGAAGCGGCGGCTGGAGCAGTACGCCTACATGGCGGCGCAGCTCGACGAGGCGCTGGCGAAGAAGATCGCGCTGACCGACGGCTCGGACCCTGAGAAGGCCCGCGCCCTGCGGGAGGACGCCCTCTTCTACGTGCGCCAGAAGCGCCAGGACTTGCTTACCCAACTCTCGGTGACGGTCCAGGGGTATCTCGCGCTGGACCTGATCCGCAAGAACAACCAGGAGCTGGTCAAGGGCGTCGAGCGCGCGACGACGACCACCGTCTCGGCGCTGCGGACGGCTGTCATCGCGGCGCTGGCGCTCGGCAACCAGCGGCTGGTGCTGGACCAGATCACGGCGCTCAACACGACCACCGGCAATGTGATCGAATCGACCTCGCGGATGCTGCGCCAGCAGACCGCCGAGATCCAGCAGCAGGCTGCCAGCGCAACGGTGAACATCGAGCAGTTGCAGGCGGCGTTCACCAACATCTACGCCACCATCGACGCCATCGACACGTTCAAGCTCGCCGCGCTCGACACGATGAAGACGACCATCGACAATCTCTCGAAGGAGATCGCGAAGGCCCAGACGCACGTCGAGCGGGCGCGGGCGGCCGAGCTGGCGCAGGCCCAGGCTGACACCCTGACGGGCGAATTGCAGCTCCCCGTCAACCGCGAAGGAGCGTAACCAGGATGGGCCTGATCATCGTGCTGCTGCTGGCGCTGGTCGTCGCCGTGGCGGCCTTCGGGATCTGGGTCGTCGTGACGGTCATCACGACCGTCGCGTCGGTCCTGATCTCGCTGGGCAGCCACGCGCTGCCCGTGCTGATGATCGTGCTCGGGGCGTGGCTGGTCTGGCGGGCGCTGGCGGGGGGCCGTCGCCCGCGCCATGCGACGCCGTCCGGCTTCCAGTCAGACCCCCGCGCCGGCTCGCCGGGGGCATGGCAGCCGTGGTCGGCAGGCGCGGCCCACGAGCAGGGCGCGGCTTGCGGGCAGCCTGCGGCGCAGGGCCGGTCCGGACGTCGGCGTGGGCGTCGTGGCGACCCGGAGCCGGCCCCGGCTGGCGCTACCGCCCCGCGGCCGGCGCGTCGTGAGCTGCCGATTGACGTGCAGGTCAAGGCCGAGCAGATCCAGCGCAAGGCCGATCTGCTGCTGGGCTATGCCGACCGTTTCCCGCCGTTCTCCCAGAGCCTGCACATCGTGCGGCAGACCGCCACGGACTACCTGCCGCGCACGCTGGAGGCGTACCTCGCACTGCCGGGCCTGGACGATCCCCTGGTGCCGTCGACCGGCCGCACCGCGCTCACCGAGCTGCGGGCGCAGCTTCACCTGCTGGATGCCAAGCTCGACGATATCACGCTCGATCTCCAGCAGCAGGATCTCGACCGCATGAGCGCCAATCGCCGTTTCCTGGAGGAGCGCTTCGGGCACGGCGAGCGGCCAGCGTCGGACGCGCAGCCGCCGCCGACCGCGCGGATGGGCCTGCTCCACGACATCACGCAGGCGCGCGCCTGCTAAACCGGCACCACGCTGAAAACTCCACGGTGAGTCGCCCCGGGAAACCGCAGCCCTGCTCCGGGAGACCTCACCCTCAGCCCGGGAGTTACCTCACCCCCCAGCCCCCTCTCCCGCGCACAGGGAGAGGGGTCGGCGGCTTGCACAGACTGCTCGGCCGTGGCGCCCCCCTCGCCCGCGCACAGGGAGAGGGGGCTGGGGGTGAGGGCCTCCCTCGGTGGGAGAGGGGGCTGGGGGGTGAGGGCCTCCCTCGGTCGGGGGTGAGGGCCCTTACCACCATAAATCATCAATCTTCGTCAAGCCCCGACCACCCTGCACGACGACGGTATCATGCGATCGCCGTGCCCGTTCACGTACATGCCGAGCGAGGGGCACGCCCCCGCGCTTCGACTGCTCGTGCAGGTGGCCGAGGCGTCAGACGAGCGACGGCTGGCGCGTCCGGCCCGTCCCCGCCAGCAGCTGTCGGATCGTCGGGGCGACCTGCGGCAGCGGCACGATGTGCTCGGCTGCGCCGCGCTGGGCGACGGCTTTGGGCATCCCGTACACGACGCAGGTGGACTTGTCTTCGGCGATGACCGTGCCGCCCGCCTGCTTCACCGCGACGGCCCCGTCTGCACCGTCTGAGCCCATGCCGGTGAGGACCGCCGTCACGATCCGGCTGCCGTAGACCTCCGCCGCCGACAGCAGCGCCACGTCGACGGATGGGCGCACCCAGTGGACTTTCGGACCCTGGTCAAGCTCGATGGTGCCGCGCGGGCCGAAACGCAGGTGCCAGTCGCCCGGGGCCAGCAGCGCGACATCCGGGGCCAGCCTGTCGTTCTGGCGCGCCTCGCGGATCAGCAGCGGAGAGGCCGACGCCAGGAGGTCGGCCAGCACGGTGGTCATCCCGTCTGGCATGTGCTGGACAATGACGTAGGCGGTCCGTCCGTCCGGATGCAGATCGCTGACGACGGCCTGCAACGCCTGCGGTCCGCCCGTCGACGCCCCGAGGATCACGAGCCGCTCGAAGCCGTCGCTGGCGCGCAGCGGTGTGCGTGCAGGGGGTGGCGGGGCCGGGCGGGGACTGACGCTGACCGGAGGGAGCCGGTGGGTTGTCGTTGACAGTCGTGGCCGGCCGACGCGTGGCCGCGCGCGCGCCGCTTCACGGACCTTCCTGACCAGCTCATCCCGCAGGGTGACGACGCTCCCGAGGATCGGGCCGCCCGGCTTCGGTACGAAGTCCACCGCGCCGTCGAGCAGGGCGCGGACGGTGGCCTCTGCGCCCTCGTGCGTCAGGTAGGAGACCATGACCACGGGCAGCGGCGAGCGGGCCATCAACTGCCGCAGCACGGCGAGGCCGTCCATGCCCGGCATCTCGACGTCGAGCGTCACGACGTCCGGCTGGAGCTCCTCAACCTTGGCGAAGCACTCCTGGCCGTTCGCCGCGGACCCGACCACCTCGATGTCTGACGCACCGTTCAGCGCAGCCATCAGGACACGCCGCGTCAGCGCCGAGTCATCGACGACTAGCACGCGGACGGGGCTGGCGGAGCGTCCCGGAAGCGGGGACGCGGGCGCTCTGAACGGCGGTTCGCCCGTCATCTAGTGATCCTTGCGCTCGCTCGGGCGACAACATCCACTGCTGGCTCTGCCGTCCTACCTCAAACAAACGTCCTGCTGGTCACAAAGGTGATGGAGCGCGCGTCCTCCCCGTCACCCCGTCCCTTCCCACGGCACGCGCCGTTGTAGGAGATGAGACGCGGAGTTTCCACCGCCAGGTCGGTATGGCGTGAGGGTCTGACAACGCAATGCAAGGGGAAATGAACACCTCCAGCCAGTACGGGACGACCTCGCCCGGTCAGGCTGCGACCGCTCGGGGGCAGGAACGGCTCGCCCGTGTGCTCGTGGTGGACGACGAACCGACCAACCGCATGGTGGTCGAGGGCATGCTCACGCACCTGGGCTACGCCCACCTGTCAGTTGAGAACGGTGCGCAGGCGGTCGAAGTCGTCGGGCAACAGCGATTTGACGCCGTCCTGATGGACTGCCTGATGCCGATCATGGATGGGTACGATGCGACCCGCGCAATCCGCCATCGCGAGCAGGCGGCCAGCCCGGAACACACGGTCGGCCGCGTGCCGGTCATTGCCGTCACGGCGCTGGCGATGCAGGGCGCCCGCGAGCGGTGCATCGACGCCGGCATGGACGACTACCTGACGAAGCCGGTCATGCTCGAAAGCCTCGAGCGTGTGCTCGACCGCTGGATCGCAGGGGAGCAGGCCGCGCAGGCCTGGACTCCGACCCGCCCTGCAGCCTGCCCGAGCAACGACGGCCCGATTGACAGCCGCGTCCTCGACGACTTGCGAGAGCTGGACGGCGACACCGGCGCGGCGCTGATCGGCGAGCTGGTTCACGACTTCGGGAGTGAGGTTCCGGCTCGGTTTCCGATGATCCTGGCAGCCGTGACCGGCGGTGACACGCACACCCTGCTGCGGGAGCTGCACTTCGTCGCTGGCTGCGCGGCGATTGTCGGGGCGCGCCACGTCGAGCAGATCGCGCGGTCGGTGCGGAGCGAGAACGCGCCCACCGACGAGGCCGGCGCACAGCACCTGGTCGAGCGGCTGACGAGCGCCTATGAGAAGGCGCTGGCGCACCTGACGATCATCGCGTCAGCGTGACGCGGCCCGCCGCCTGACCCGCCTCGCGTCAGCGCCGCCCTGCCTTCGACCGGTCGTCGCGCGCTGCACAGGCCCGGCAGGCCACTCCGCTCCGCTCGTCAGACAGACTCATCGAGCGCACTCGCCATCCATATATTGAGATGCGCTCGGTTGGCGAGAGGGTGTCGCTCCGGGTGGCCGCGCCGCGTTGTAATCCGACGGATCTCTCCCTGCCGCTCCAACCCCTCGATGGAGGTTTCGATGTTTCACCGCCTCTGGCGCCCCGTTCGCACGAGCTTGCGCGTCAAGATGACATGCTTGATGCTGGCGACGCTCGCGCCATTGCTGATCGGCTTCACCGCGTACGATGTCTATTCGCAGCGTGCTTCGCAGGAGCAGGTGCTGTTGGAGAAGGGGCGCATCATCGCGCAGACCCAGGCGCGGGTGGCCGCCGAGGTTTTCAGCCAGGCACTCGCCTCCGGCGCCCTGACCCAGGAGCAACTGTTCGATACGAAGTACTCCGTCATTCCGAACACTGAGCCAAAGAAGTATCACACTGGCTATGACGCGTATGTCGATACGACATTCCAGAAGATCGAAGACGAGGTGCTGCGCGACGAAGACGTCGTGTTCGCTGTCCTGGTTGACCGCAACGGCTACCTCCCAACGCACAACACGAAATACGCCGTTGGCGCGGCGACGCCCGCGCTGAACCGCACCAAGCGGCTGTTCGACGATCCAGTCGGGCTGGCGGCTGCGCAGAACGTCGATCCGTTCCTGCAGCAGGTCTACAAGCGCGACACTGGCGAGACGATGTGGGATCTGTCCGCGCCCATCGTCGTGAACGGCCAGCACTGGGGCGCGTTCCGTGTGGGCTTCTCGATCCAGCGGGTCGAGGCGCGCCTGGCGGACCTGACCCAGCGCATCGTGCTGACGATGCTGGCCATGCTGCTCTTCGTGGCCGTCGTGACGGTGCTGATCGCCTCATGGATCGCGCGGTCCGTCGGGCGGGTGGCCGGGCTGGCGTCCGTGGTCGCCCGGCACGACCTTCCCAACCTGATGGAGGCGGTCGAGCGGGCGGCGGCAGGTGACCTGCGGGGCCGCGTCGAGATCCAGGCGCAGCCGGTGACCGTCTCCTCCGACGACGAGCTCGGGCGGATGTCCACGGACGTCAACACGATGGTCAGCAGCCTGCAAGAGACGGGCGAGGCGTTCACCCAGATGACGGGCAGCCTGCGCCAGATGCTCGGGCAGGTGCGGGTGGCCGCCGATTCCGTGGCGGAGACGTCACAGGAGCTCGGCGCGGTGACCGGCGAGACGGCCAATGCCGTGGCCCAGGTGGCCGAGGCGATTGGGCACGTGGCGGTGGGCGCGCAGGACTCGGCGAACTCGGTGCAGGGGGCCGTGGCGGCGATCTCGGAGGTTGGCCGGTCGGTTGACGAGATCGCTCGCGGAACCAGCACCCAGGCGGGGCAGATCACCGAGGTCACGGCGACCGTCGCGCAGATGGCCTCTGGCGTCGAGCTGGTGGCGACGAACGTGCGACGAGTGTCGTCGGCGTCGGCGCAGACGCGCTCCTCGGCCGAGGACGGCAGCCGGGCCGTCCGCGAGACCATCGACGGCATGGCCGACATTCGGACCGTGGTGGCGCAGGCCGCCGAGCGGGTCGAGGCCCTCGGGGCGCTCGGCTCGAAGATCGGCGCGGTGGTCGAGACCATCGACGACATCGCCGAGCAGACCAATCTCCTCGCCCTGAACGCGGCTATCGAGGCGGCCCGGGCCGGCGAGCACGGGAAGGGCTTCGCGGTGGTAGCCGACGAGGTCCGCAAGCTGGCCGAGCGCTCCCAGCGGGAGACGCGCGGCATCTCGGAGCTGATTCGCGAGGTGCAGACCGGCACCAGCGCCGCCGTCGACGCCATGCGGAGCAGCTCGGTGAAGGTCGATCTCGGGGCCGAGCGGGCGGACCAGGCCGGGTCCGCGCTCGCCGAGATCCTCGCTGCGATCGATGAGACGGTGGCCCAGGTGGCGACCATTGCCACGGCGGCCGACCAGCTGACGGGCGGGGCACAGTCCGTCGTGCAGACGATGCAGAGCATCAGCGGCGTGGTGGACGAGAGCAGCGCCGCCACTGACAGCATTGCCGGCCAGACCACGCGAGTCACCCAGTCGTTCGCGACCATCGCCGCCGTGTCTGAGGAGAACAGCGCCGCCACCGACGAGGTGTCGGCGTCCTGCGACTCGATCCGCGCCCAGGTGGACGGCATCAGCGCGCAGGCCGACGAGCTTGCGGCGACGGCGGATCAGCTCAAGACGCTGATCGGGCAGTTCGAGCTGGACGAGGGGCCGGGCAATCGCGGGCGTGGCGAGCCGAGCCGGGCGCATGCCTGGGCGCCGGCCGGTCGGCAGGAGCGGCTCCGCCCGGCCGTCTGAGGCAAGAATCTGTGAGGCGCGATTCCGGTTGCAGTACCAGTTGCATTCACGGTGTCGACGCGCGCTGCGCCACACCTACCAGCGGGGCGGACGGCCTGAACGTCCGCCCCGCTGCACGTCCAGCGTCGGTAGAGAGGCAGCGCAGGGCTGCCGGCACGATGGTCGCCAGGAGTTGTATGAGACGTTGCTGAAACGGATTAGCCGGACCCGGTCGATCATGTACCATGTTGCGGAATGCCAGGCACCGGAGCCCGGGCCGGCCCCGTGCCGACCCTCCGGGCTGAGTGGGACGATCAACGCATGCCGAAGAGTGGAACGTTGCCCGCCGCGAAGCGAAGTGCTCGCGTCGGGTCGAGAAAAAGCAGTAACGCCCGTGGTGTAGACAAGTCGGCAGACGCGCCGGTTCGCGGACAGCTCGAGTACGCGTACCAGGCCCTGCGAGACGCGATCATGGCCGGCACCTACCTGCCGAACCAGCGGCTGATCGAGGCTGAGGTGACGCTGGCGCTGGGCGTCAGCCGCACGACCCTCCGCGCCGCGCTCATCCGCCTCCAGGAAGAGGGGCTGGTTGAGATCGAGATCAACCGTGGCGCTCATGTGCGCGCCTTCACCCTTGACGAGGCCGTGCAGATCCTGCTGGTCCGCGAGGTGCTGGAAGGGCTGGCGGCCGTGCTGGCGAGCCAGAAGGCAAGCGAGGCCGAGCTTGCCGCGCTGCGGGCCGTCGTGGAAGAGATGAAGGACGCCCTTGCCATCGACGACGTGATGAAGTACGCGGCCCTCAACCACCGCTTTCACAGGATCATCCTGAACGCGGCCGGGCACGAGATCGTGTCGCGGTTCCTGGGGTCACTGCAGTACCCGCTGATCCGCTACCAGTTCGGATCGATCCTGGTGCCCGGGCGGCGCGATTCCTCCCTGGGCGAGCACCAGGCGATTCTGGCAGCCCTGGAAGCGCACGACGCCCCGGAGGCTGAGCGACTGGCCCGCCTGCACGTCGCGAATGTGCGGTCGGCGGTGCTGAAGAACGGCGGACCGCTCGCGTGACGTGCTGACGTGTCGGGATTGTGAAGGCGCGCTGATGTCGCGATGGTGCTTCGCGGCGTGAGGCGTGGAGGGCTGCCCCGATCCTGACGTATCATCCCTGAGCTTCGGTCCATCCACGGGCCGAAGCTCGGGATGCTGCCATGCCCGCCACGCCGCCGCGCGCCTCACCCATCCGCGTCGCCAATGCGCCGTGCTCCTGGGGCGCATTGGAGTTCGAGGAGGTCGGCAGGGCAAGCATCGGGTACGTCCAGATGCTGGACGAGCTTCGGGAGACGGGGTACGTCGGGACGGAGCTGGGCGACTGGGGCTTCATGCCGACCGAGCCATCTGCCCTCGATGCTGAGCTGCGCCAGAGGGGTCTGGCGATGGTCGGCGCATACGTCCAGGGGACGTTCCGCCACGCCGACGCCCATGCCGAGATCCGGGAGCGGGCGGTGCGGACGGCCCGGCTGCTTCGCGCGGTGGCCGAGGACGGCCCGGACGCGCAGCCGCCGTTTCTGATCCTGGCCGACGAGAACGGCAGCGATCCCGTCCGTACCCTGCACGCTGGCCGCGCGACCCCCGGTATGGGCCTGGACGCCGCCGCGTGGCGCACCTTCGCGGCCGGCGTCGAGGATGTCGCCCGCGCCGTCAACGATGCGACGGGCCTGCGGATCGCGTTTCACTCGCACTGCGCCGGCTTCGTGGAGACCCCCGACGAGACCGCCCGCCTGCTCGACCTGACCAGTCCCGACGTGGTCGGGCTGGTGCTGGACACCGGGCACTACACCTACGGCAGCGGCGTCAACGATCCACGCGGCGCGCTGGCTGGCCTGGAGCGGTTCGCGGAGCGGGTGCTGCACGTCCACGTCAAGGACTGTGAGCCGGCCGTCGCCACGCGGGCGCGAGCCGACGGCTGGGACTACTTCCGCGCGCTCAAGGAAGGCCTCTTCTGCGAGCTGGGCAAGGGCTGCGTGGACTTTCCGGCCGTCGTGGCGTGGCTGCGCGAGCGCGGGTACGGCGGCTGGATCGTCGTCGAGCAGGATGTGCTGCCGGGGATGGGCTCGCCGAAGGAGAGCGCGGCGCGCAGCCGGGCGTACCTCGCCGGGCTGGGGCTGTAGGGCCAGGGGACTACAGCACGCTGAAGCCGTCTGGCAGCGGCGTCCTGCCCGTCAGCGCGTGCAGCAGCACGGCCTGCCGCGCTCGGTCAGGGTTGCGGGCCGCCAGATCCAGGGCGATGCCGAGTGCGCGCGCGAGCGGCCCGGCCGGCGGCGGGGCCTGGATGTCGGCAGCGCGGCAGATGTCGAGCGTGTGGACGACCAGCTCGAAGATCTTCGTGTCCAGATAGGCATCGAGCGGCAGGCGGGCGTAGGGGGTGGCGACGCGCGCGTCGGGCGGGGTCGCGGCCAGCACCTCGCGAGCCGTCTGCTCCAGCAGTTCGATGGTGGCTTGCGGATCGTCGCCGAGGGCCGAGCCGGCCTGCCGCCCGCGTTCCGCCACGCCGCTGGCCTGATTGGGCGTCGCCAGCACGTTGCTGAAATAGTCGGCGGCCCGGTCACCGTCGCCCGGGTGCGGCAGCGGATGCCGGATATCGCGCTCGACGTTGGCCAGAGCACGGCTGGTATGGCCCACCAGCTCGCGCACCGACCAGACGCCCAGGCCCGGCTGATCCCACTGGCTCGTTCGCAGCAGCCCGACGACCTGGCGGAAGAAGGCGACCGCCTCGAAATACGGGGCCGCGGTGTCGTTCACGTTCTCTCCAGATCGGGCAGACTTCGCTGTCCTGTGCGCCGCGCGGCGCGAACCTGTGTCACGCTGAGCGCTCCGTGCTAGAATACTGTCCGAACGTGGGTCTGTGCGTCACATTTCGACGATGTCCACTCTCATACTCGGACCTGGAGGCCGCCTTTGAGGGCGGGGCTTCCTGGCCGGGTTTTTGTCGTGTTTCGCCGGTTTCAGTCTAGCGTCGGTATACTTTGACGTTGGCCCTCGCCCGCCATCTCTTCGTGCCCTTTCTCGGTGCGCCCATCGCGCTGCCACTGTCGCCGCCTGTGGCAGCTTGCTCGGCGAATCACGTGACCCTCTTGGTCTCGCGGCCTGTGTCCTCACGGGAGGTTTGACTTCATGGCTATCGCCCCGGCCGACCCGAGCTCCCTGGCTCTCCCTCAGGTGACGATGCCGCGCAAGACGTTTGCGCGCTTCGCCGAGGCGGCGCCGGTGCCGGATCTGATTCAGATTCAGCGCGACTCGTTCAGCTGGTTCAAGAAGGAGGGGCTGCGCGAGCTCTTCGACGAGATCTCGCCAATTGGGGACTTCACAGGTCGAACTATGGAGCTGGAACTGGCCGTTCCGGGTCCAGACGGCGAGCCGGGCTATGAGTTCGGCGAGCCCAAGATGAGTGAGGACGACTGCCGCCTGCGCGACCAGACCTACGCCGCCCCGCTGCGGGTCCGGATGCGGCTGCGCATCAAGTCGGGTGACGCCGAGGGCGAGTTGAAGGAGCAGACCATCTTCATGGGCGATTTCCCGCTCATGACGGAGAACGGCACCTTCATCATCAACGGCGCTGAGCGCGTCGTGGTGAGCCAGCTCGTGCGCTCCCCGGGCGTCTACTTCGACGCTGCCGAGGACACCACGACCGGCCGCCCGCTCGCAACGGCCAAGCTGATCCCCAGCCGTGGCGCGTGGCTCGAATTCGAGACCAGCAGCCGCGACGTGCTCTCGGTCAAGGTGGACCGCAAGCGGAAGATCCCGGTCACCACGCTGCTGCGCGCGCTTGGCGCCGTCCCCGGGTCGCCCATCAAGAAGGGCGACAACGACGAGATGCTGGCGCTCTACGAGGCGGACGACAACCATCGGGACCACCACTACCTGCAGTCCACGATGGACAAGGATCCGGCCTCGAACACCCAGGAGGCGCTGCTGGAGTTCTACCGGCGGCTGCGCCCGGGCGATCCGCCGAACCTCGACAACGCCAAGCAGTTGCTGAACTCGCTGTTCTTCAGCTTCCGCCGCTACGACCTCGGGCGGGTGGGCCGCTACAAGCTGTCTCGCCGCCTGCGCCTCGAGGCCGCCCCGACGACCGGCCAGACCGAGCGGGTGCTGACGCCGCAGGATCTGATCGAGATCGTCCGCGAGATGATCCGCATCAACAACGAGCGCTCCTCCCGGGATGACATCGATCATCTGGGCAACCGCCGTGTGCGCGCCGTTGGCGAGCTGATCCAGAATCAGTTCCGCGTCGGCCTGCTCCGTATGGAGCGCGTCGTCAAGGAGCGCATGTCGATCACCGAGCCGGCCACGGCCACGCCGTCCAGCCTGGTGAACATCCGCCCCGTCGTGGCGGCCATGCGCGAGTTCTTCGGCGGCAGCCAGCTCTCGCAGTTCATGGACCAGGTGAACCCGCTGGCCGAGCTGACGCACAAGCGCCGCCTCTCGGCGCTCGGGCCTGGCGGTCTGAGCCGCGACCGCGCCGGCTTCGAAGTGCGCGACGTGCATCACAGCCACTACGGCCGGATCTGCCCGATCGAGACGCCTGAAGGCCCGAACATCGGCCTGATCGGCAGCCTCGCGACGTACGGGCGGATCAACGCGTTCGGCTTCATCGAGACGCCGTACCGGCGGGTGCGCCGCACGGTGGCGAACGATGGCGCTCAGCTAGTGGACCGCACCCTGCGCGAGGACGTCTCCGACAATGGCGACGTCGTGGCGAAGAAGGGCACGGTGATCGACGCCGCGCTGGCGGCCCGCATCGCCGGCATCGCGGACGTGAAGTTCGTCAACATCGTGCCGTTCGTCACGGACGAGATCGCGTTCCTGCCGGCTGACGAGGAGGAGCGCTTCTCGGTTGCCCAGGCGAATGTGCACCTGAACCCCGACAATACGTTCGCGGACACCAGGATCTCGGTCCGGCACGGCTCGCTGTTCCTGGAGGAGCCGCCGGAGCGGGTGGACTTCGTCGACATTTCGCCGAAGCAGACGGTGAGCGTGGCCGGCGCCCTGATCCCGTTCCTCGAGCACGACGACGCCAACCGCGCGCTGATGGGCTGCAACATGCAGCGCCAGGCGGTGCCGCTGCTCCAGCCGGAAGCCCCGCTGGTGGGCACGGGCATGGAGGTCCGCACGGCGCGCGACTCGGGCCAGGTTGTCCTGTCGAGGACGGATGGCGTGGTCGAGTCGGTGGCGGCGCGCGAGGTCGTGATCCGCGACGCGGCCGGCGAGAAGCACATCTACCGGCTGCGGAAGTTCGTGCGGTCCAACCAGGGCACCTGCATGAACCAGCGGCCCATCGTCATGCGCGGCGAGCGCGTGGTGAAGGGGCAGCCGCTGGCGGACAGCTCCTCGACGCAGGAAGGCGAGCTGGCGCTCGGCCAGAACGTCCTCGTGTCGTTCATGTGCTGGGAGGGCGGCAACTTCGAGGACGCCATCCTGCTCTCGGAGTCGGTGGTGCGTGACGACAAGTTCACGTCGATCCACATCGAGAAGCACGAGGTCGAGGCGCGGGACACCAAGCTCGGCCCCGAGGAGATCACGCGGGACATCCCGAACGTCGGCGAGGACAGCCTGCGCGACCTCGACGAGAACGGCATCATCCGCATCGGCGCTGAGGTGAAGGCTGGCGACATCCTCGTCGGCAAGATCACCCCGAAGGGCGAGACGGAGCTGACGGCTGAGGAGCGCCTCCTGCGGGCGATCTTCGGCGAGAAGGCCCGCGAGGTCAAGGACACCTCGCTGCGCGTGCCACACGGCGAGCGCGGCAAGGTGGTGGACGTGCGCGTCTTCGAGCGGGATGCGGGCGTCGAGCTGCCGGCTGGCGTCAACAAGCAGGTCCGCGTCTCCATCGCCCAGAAGCGGAAGATCTCCGAGGGCGACAAGATGGCGGGACGCCACGGCAACAAGGGCGTCATCGCGCGGATCATGCACGTCGAGGATATGCCGTTCCTGCCTGATGGCCGGGCGGTCGAGATCATCCTCAACCCGATCGGCGTGCCGTCGCGCATGAACATCGGGCAGATCCTGGAAACGCACCTCGGGTGGGCGGCGGATGCCATGGGCATGAAGTTCGCCACCCCGGTCTTCGACGGCGCGACCGAAGAGGACATCAAGGCCGAGCTGTCCAAGGCCGGGCTGCCGGAGAGCGGCAAGATCCGCCTGCGTGACGGCCGCACCGGCGAGGAGTTCGACCAGGATGTGACGGTCGGCTACATCTACATGCTGAAGCTGGTGCACCTGGTGGAGGACAAGATCCACGCCCGGTCCACGGGGCCGTACTCGCTGATCACGCAGCAGCCGCTGGGTGGTAAGGCGCAGTTCGGCGGCCAGCGCTTCGGCGAGATGGAGGTGTGGGCGCTCGAAGCGTACGGCGCGGCGCACACGCTCCAGGAGATCCTGACCGTCAAGTCGGACGACGTGGTTGGCCGCGTCAAGACCTACGAGGCGATCGTCAAGGGTGAAGACATCTTCCAGCCGGGCGTGCCAGAGTCGTTCAAGGTGCTCGTGAAGGAGCTCCAGAGCCTCGGGCTGGCGGTTGAGGTGCTGAACGAGGAGGAGGAAGAGGTCGCGTTCCTGGAAGACCTCTCCGCCACCGACAGCATCCCGTCGATGGACATTCACATTTCCGGTTTCGAGCGCGGCGACTAGTCAGCGAGGTCTTCGGTCGTAGGTCGTAGGCCGTGGGGGCGAGCAGCGTCCCCACGGCCTGCGACCGAAGATCCAAGACCCCCGCACGGGGGTAGGATGCTCGAGGTTAACAATTTCAACGCGGTCCGCATCACGCTCGCCTCGCCGGAGCAGATCCGCTCCTGGTCGCGCGGTGAGGTGACGAAGCCGGAGACGATCAACTACCGCACGCTCAAGCCCGAGCGCGACGGCCTCTTCTGCGAGCGCATCTTCGGCCCCACCAAGGACTGGGAGTGCTCCTGCGGCAAGTACAAGCGCGTCCGCTACAAGGGCATCATCTGCGACAAGTGCGGCGTCGAGGTGACGCGGGCCAAGGTCAGGCGCGAGCGGATGGGCCACATCGAGCTGGCCTCGCCGGTCAGCCACATCTGGTTCGTGAAGGGGACGCCTTCGCGGATCGGCCTGCTGCTGGACGTGACGCCGCGCCTGCTGGAGCAGGTGCTGTACTTCGCCAAGTACATCATCACGGACATCAACGATCAGGCGCGCGAGCGGCTGGTCTCGCAGATCCGCGAGGAGACCGAGCGCCGCATCGAGGCCAAGGAGCGGGACCGCAAGAGCCGCCTGGAAGAGGCGACTGGCCCGCTGATGAACCGCCTCGCCGAGCTTGAGGACGAGAAGACCGAGCGCCTCCGGGACATCGAGACCCAGAAGGAGCAGCGCATCGAGTCTGTTGCGACCTCGCAGGCGTCGCTGCGCGCCGAGATCGAGGAGCTGGTGGGCCAGGCCGCCGAGGACGACATCGTCTTCAGCCCGAACGACACCGTCGTGGTGCGGACGGGCGAGACGGTCAAGCCGACGCACGTCACGGCGCTCGAAGATGTCGCCAAGGTCTACCTGGACCAGTTGGACGACGAGTTCGGCGAGTGGATCAAGAACGCCAGCGAGCCGCTCGACAACGAGATCGACCGCGTGCGCGCCGAGATGCAGGCCGCGTCGCTCGACGTCGGCGGCGATGACACGGCGTTCGATGCCGACGGCGAGCGCCAGCGCGACGAGCTGAAGATCAAGCGCATCGAGGGCATCAAGCCGCTGCTGACGCTCAACGAGGCCGAGTACCGCGAGCTGCTCGACGTGGTCGGGCCGCGCGTCTTCAAGGCCGGCATGGGTGCTGAGGCCGTCTGGGAGCTGCTCCAGAAGGTCGATCTTGAGGTGCTGGCGCAGGAGCTGCGGATGGACTCCCGCTCCTCGTCCGGGCAGCGCCGCAAGAAGGCCACCAAGCGGCTGCGCGTCGTGGAGGCGTTCCGCAAGTCCGGGAACCAGCCGCAGTGGATGGTGATGAAGATCCTGCCGGTTCTTCCGCCAGACCTGCGCCCGATGGTTCAGTTGGACGGCGGCCGGTTCGCCACGTCCGACCTGAACGATCTCTACCGACGGGTGATCAACCGGAACAACCGACTCAAGCGACTGCTGGAGCTGGGCGCGCCGGAGATCATCATCCGGAACGAGAAGCGCATGCTGCAGGAGGCTGTGGACTCGCTGATCGACAACGGCCGGCGCGGCCGGGCGGTCTCGGGCTCCAGCAACCACAAGCTCAAGTCGCTCTCGGACATGCTCAAGGGCAAGCAGGGACGGTTCCGCCAGAACCTGCTGGGCAAGCGCGTCGACTACTCTGGCCGCTCGGTCATCGTGGTCGGCCCGAGCCTGAAGCTGCACCAGTGCGGCCTGCCGAAGCGCATGGCGCTCGAGCTGTTCAAGCCGTTCGTTTACAACCGGCTCGAAAAGCAGGGCTACGCCGCCACGATCAAGGCCGCCAAGAAGATGGTCGAGCGCGAAGATCCGGTCGTCTGGGACATCCTGGACGAAGTGGT
>JADZEM010000119.1 GCA_020850535.1 Chloroflexota bacterium | reverse complement strand
TCGCCGCCCCCTGCATCGCCAGCACCTTCGTGATCGCCGCCGTCAGCGTCGTCTTCCCGTGGTCGACGTGCCCGATCGTCCCGACGTTTACGTGCGGCTTGGTCCGCTCAAACCTCTGCTTTGCCATCGCCCTCAATCACCCCTGCACGAACTCGTGCATTGTTGCCCGCGCGGATCTCTCGCCGGGACGGTACACTGCGACTCGGGGGCGTCCCGATGTCGGTCCAACATGCCGACCATCACGCCTCGCCAGCTCGACCCTCTTCGCCCCGCTGACGACTGTGCCGTGCGCCTGCTCTGAACCGGAAGAGAGACCGCCGTGCGGTCTCTCTCGTCGGAGCCCACAATCGGATTTGAACCGATGACCTCGTTCTTACCAAGAACGCGCTCTGCCGACTGAGCTATGTGGGCCGGTATCAGTGCCGCCGCCTGCGAAGGGAAGCGCTGCCGTACTGGCGCCGCGCTGGTGGTGGGAACAGGATTCGAACCTGTGAAGGCCGTCAGGCCGCCGATTTTACAGACCGGTGCGATTGTCCACTCCGCCATCCCACCATGACGCCGCCAAGGACATCAGAGCTGCGGATCGCCGCGACCCCGAGCCAAGAGTGAAGTGTATCGACCAGCCGTGCGCCGCTGCAAGTGCGGACACGCAGGTGCGGACACGGACGCAGCAGCGAGACAACAGGCCAACATCCGGGAGCGCCGCGCAGTGCAGCCGGCGCATTCGGACACCCGAATCACGGTACCATGAGGGCGAACGAGGAAGCAGCACGAGAACGGAGGCTCATCCTTGGAGCGCCGATTCGGGCCGTACCTGCTCGGGCAGCCGCTGGCCGCCACGCCCTTCGGCGAGCTGGTGAGCGCCACGCACACCGCTCGGAGCCAGCCGCTCGCCCTGCTGCTGCTTGCGCCAGCCCTGTCCGCCGACCATCGCTTTCGCGGACTGGTCCGCCTGGAGATCGCCAGGGTCGGCGGGATGCGGATGGCCGGCCTCGGGCGGGCCGTCGAGATCGTCGAGCAGGCCGGAACGCTGGCCGTCGTCTATGAATGCCCGCCCGACTCGACGCCGCTCACGACCGGCGACGGCATCGGGGACGGCCTGCCGGCTGTGGCCGCCGTCGCGTTGATCGAACGGTTGGCTGCCGTGCTCGACGCAGCGCACGGGCGGCGCATCGTGCACGGCGTCCTCGGCCCGAACGTCGTGCTGCTGGGGGCAGATGGCGCGGTCGCGCTGATCGGCCTGGGCCTGCTGGGCGCCGTCGAGGAGGCTGGCCTCGGCGGATCGGCCCTCGCACCCGAGACTCCGCCCGATGGATCGGCCCTCGCACCCGAGCAGCGCGAGGGCACGCTCGCAGTCGCGACGGCGGACGGGTACGCGCTCGGGACGCTCGCCGCGCGGCTGCTGCCCGCCCCGAACGCCGACCTGGCCGCCGTGCTCACGCGCCAGCAGGCGGACGCCCCCGCCCAACGATTCCCGAGCTGTGCCGCGTTCGCCAGCGCGCTCGCGGAGGCCGTCAGCCTGGCACCGACGGCGCCGCAGCCAGCCCCGGCTGCACAGACAACGACAACCAGCCCGAACACTCCACCCACCCCGACGAGTCCGAGCACGGATGCAGCACCGGTCAGCATCATCTCGCCGCCGGCCACGCGCCCGTCCGAGCTGCACTTGCCGCCTCAGCCTGCCGCTCAGGCTGGCGGTACGCTGCCCTCGTCACCACCCCGTCCGAGCGCTCCACCCACGGAGACGCCATCCCCGGCCCCGCCGGCGACCCCATCCCCAGCCCCGACGGCGACGCCATCCCGGGCGCCGACGGCGACCCCATCCCCGGCCCCGACGGCGCACACCGCCGCTCCCACGGTGTCGGTCACCCGGCTCACACTCACGCCGGCCATGCTCGCCTGCCGCAAAGCTCACCGACCGCTTGACCAGACCTCCAGCCTGGTCATGACCGCCGCCCGGTGGATGCCGCCGCTCGATCAGGTGGTCGAACAGTACGCGCCGAACGGATGGCTGGGGCCGATCCCGCTCGGTCTCGCCGTTCTGGGAACGTTCAGCCTGCTGCTGCTGCTCCTGGGCCTGTCCCCCCTGATGGGCATCGTCGTGGCCGTCACCCTCGGCGTCTATGGGCTGCCGCCGCTGATCGCGAAGCTCACCGCTGGCGAGCAGCCGCCTGTCGAGGTCGTGCGTGTCCGTGGCGGCCTGCGCGCCTGCCCCGAATACGCCGGGATCACCGTCAACGCGTTCCGCCTCGAGGGTCCAGACGGACAACTCGCGCCGCTGCCGGCCGCCGCCTTTCAGTACGCAGCCAGCATCGGGCAGCCGCTCACCGACCAACGCTGGAGCAGCCGTGGGACCGAGTTCATCCCCGCCGGCTACCTGCTGCCCGACCACGCCGCCACCGTCCTGTTGCCCGACCGCCTCCTGCTCGACCTGCGCGACGCCACGGACACCGTTCTCTACCGCCACCCGGCCTACCCCGGCGAGCCCAGAGACCGCGCCACGCCGGCCCTCCTGTCGGACGCGGTTGTCCCGCCGGGCCAGCGCAGCACGCCCTACGGCCCGCCCATGTCCGCCCCGACCTGGACCCCAACGCCGACCGGCCGGCTGCTGGTGCAGGTGATGCCCCCGGCCCTGGCCACGGAGCTGGGTGCGGCGTTCACGCGGACCGCCTGGATCGCGGCGGGTCTGAACGGCGTCCCCATCGCGCTGCTGATCCTGGCGAGCCTCGTCAATCAGTTTCAGTTCCTGCTGTTGGCCGCCACCGTCGTCATCGTCGGATTCATCGGGTTGCCCAAGCTGCAGCGCGTCTGGCAGTTGAGCATCGCGCGGCGCGCGCCGGCCATCGTGCGCGCTTCGGGCGACGTCTACGTCCGGACGTACAACCCGCCGGGGCAGATCAAGGGCCAGCAAAGCCACCGCTACGGTCTGCGACTCGACGATGGCAACGAGCTTCGGACGACCAAGGAGCTGTTCAACCGCCTCGCGCGTGACGGTCAGTTCGTCCCGCCGGAGGCCGCTCCAGACCTCTGGGCCGCGCGCAAGGGCGAGGGCGACACCCTCACCGTCCGCGGCGCCTCCGGCGTAGCGGTGGTGTTCGAGCCGCTGGCGGGGCTGCTGCTCGAAGCGTGCGACAGGTCCGGGCAACTCGTGTACCGCGATCCGGCCGCGTCCGAGCTTGCCCTGCGCCCGCCGCCCGAGATCGACCGCCGCTAGTGCTATCCCAAGTCACGTGTTCGAGAATGCCCCAGGGGGCCGTCACTCCCGAGCGGCATTCCCAACGACCGCTCCTGGTTCTGCACCAGCGTCTTTCGCGCTACCGCGTGTACTTGCGGGCGTAGTGATGGAGGCTCGCCACCTCGATCGCAGCCGGGTCCATCCAGCCACGGAAGCGCTCGACCGAGAATGGCGTCAGGTCGGGCGTGCTCGCGCCGTCAAGGATCAGATCGGCCAGCGCCCGCCCGGCCGCCGGCGAGAGGCTCAACCCGCCCACGCAGCAGCCAGATGCCACGAACAGGCCCGCGAGACCTGGGACCGCGCCGAGGATCGGGTAGCCGTCCGGCGTCATCGTCGGCGTGCCGCCCCGGTGCACGCGCACGGGAGCATCCCGCAGCGCCGGCACGTGCTCGGCGATCTCGCCCAGCAACCCCCGCAGCACCCCGAGATCCAGTGGCAGATCGGCCATCTGAAACCCCGACGCCTGCGCCGACGGGTCGAACGGCAGGGGCGTGTCCTCGTAGCCGCCCAGCATCAGGCCGCCGCGCTCGGGACGCACGTAGACGCTCGACTCCAGAAATCGCACGACGGGCTGCCCCGCCACGACGCCGGAGATCGGCTCGGTGATGAAGAGCTGGTGGCGCACCGGGACCAGCGGCAGGCGGAGGCCGGCCCGGGCCGCCACGGTCCGCGACCAGCCGCCGGCCGCGTCCACGACTGCGTCGGCCGGCAGACCGCCGTTGGACGTTGTAACGCCGGTCAGCCGGCCGGCGACCGTCTCAATGCCCGTCACCTGTGTGAATGCCTGCACCCGCGCGCCGGCTCGCCTGGCCAGCTCAACGTAGGCGGCTGGCACGCGCGACGGCTCCAGGTAGGCATCCTCGGGCACGTAGCCAACGGCGCGCGGCGCTCCGGGCCGAAACCAGGGCGCCAGCCGGACGGCGTCGGCCGGCGAGATCAGCTCGACCGGAATGCCCAGCGAGCGGGCCATCTCCAGGTCGGCCAGCAAGTGGGCCTCGCCGTCCGGGGTGTACGCCGCCTTGACGCTGCCCGAGCGGTGAAACTGGAGATCGACGCCGTGCTCTTCTTCGAAGCAGGCCAGCGCCTCGGTCGCCTCATGGGTCAGGCGAGCCATCAGCTCGTGGTTGACCGCCTTGGTGTTGGTCAGGCCGGCCGCGCGCGGCGAGGTCTGCGAGCCGGGCGCAAACTGGTCCACCAGCGTCACCGCCGCGCCCTTGCGCGCAAGGTGATACGCTGTACTCGCGCCGAGCGCGCCGGCCCCGATCACGACGACGGTAGACGATGCCATCTCCTGCTGACTCCCCGGCCGATGATACCCTGACGCCTCGTCGCGTGCCGGCCACGCCGGCGATGCGGGCCTGTCTGCAGGCGGCCTTCCGGACGGCACTGATCCGCCTCGCCACCGACCTGGGCCTCGTGCTGCTGATCGCGGCGATCGCCCTCTGGGCCGGCAACTACTCGTTCATCGCGGTGGCCGTGATCCTGGCGCTGCTGATCGGCACGCCCGGCATCCTGGCGCAGACGATCCGCGTGCGGCGGTCGCTCGACGCCCCGGACATCCTCCGTCTGCTCGGCCCGATCCGCGTCGTCGAGTATCGGCGAAGTGGCGTCAGCGCCTACGCCACCGTTCACGCACTGGAGCTGCCAACGGGCCTGCGGCTCCACCTGGACGAGCCGGTCTACGCCGCGCTGGCCCAGGTCGGCGAGCACCTGCCTGACCGCCGGCCGCTCTACCGGAAGGTGCTGGGCGGCCGGAGCGTCGCTCAACTGCCGACCGTCGTCACGACCTACGCGGCGGCCGGGCGCGTGGTGATCGAGGTGCGGACCGTCGGCGGCGCGGTGCTGGCGCGGCACCCCGGCTACGCCGACGCCTGACCGAACGATTCGGGGGCAGCAATCTCCGCACCGCATCGAGAATCAGGCCGGTCAGGCGCGGCCCGCCGTCAGGGAGCGCTCGTCTCGCGGTCCAGCTTCCAGGCGGGCGTCCCGACGGGTGGCTTCGCGCGCACCGGATCCCACGGGTAGACGATCCAGGCGTCCGTCTTCTCGGCGTAGTAGTCCGGTGTGTCGTCAAACTTCGAGTTGGCCGGCTTGTAGTGCAGCACCGCAAGGTCGGCCTTGCCGCCGGCCGCCGCGATCCGCTGCTTGACGGCCACGACCGTCCGCCCGGAATCCCAGACATCGTCCACGATCAGGATGCGCTTGTTGTGCAGCAACGGATCGGACGGGAACTGGAGGAAGACGGGGTCCGGCAGGGTATCGCCGACGCCGGTGTAGAACATGACGGCCGCCGCGACGATGTTCCGAATGTCGGTCTGCTCGCTGATGAGGCAGGCGGGCACCATGCCGCCTCGGGTCACGACCAGCAGGAGATCGTAATCTCGTGGCAGGTCGGCCACCAGCCGAGCCACCAGCTCCTCGATATCTTCCCAGGTCAGGTGAATCACAGTCCCACTCCCGACACGCTGATGCGGCGCGTGGGCTGGCCTGGGTCAGTCAACACGAGGCGACCGCCCGCACCGACCGTCCCATCCACGGCCTGCCAGGAAGTGTAGCAAGCATCGAACGGGCGTCCGTGGGCGCTGCGCCGCGCGTTCGGCAGGGTTCGGGCCAGTCTGCGGCGGCTTCGGCAGCGGCAAGCCGCCGACCGGCGCGCGGCTCACCGGCAGGCTGAGCGCGGCGCCAGCCCCGGCGCGGGCGCGGCAGTACCCACCGTCGGCAGCGTCAGGACCGCCAGCGGCACGGTGTAGCAGCGGTGGGTATGCCGCGTCCGGAATCCGAGCGACCGGTACAGGCGCAGGGCCGGCTCGTTGTCGGCCTCCACGAAGAGGGTGCAGGTCTTCATGCCCTCGGCTCGCAGGTGATGCAGCCCGAGCAGCGCCAGCGCGCGCCCCAGCCCCCGGCCGCGCTCCGAGTCCCCAACGCCGATGATGTAGATCTCGCCTTCGGGGCGGTCTGGCGGGGATTCCGGCACCCGCTTCAGCCAGTTGAACCCGACGATCCGCCCGTCACGCTCCGCCAGGAGAAAGTCGCCAGCGTCGAACCAGGGCTGCCGCAGCCGCATGTCGAGATCCTCGGCGGACCACGTCCCGTTCTCGGGATGATCCGCGAAGACGTCGTTGTGGACCTGGAGCCACTGGGCGCGATCCCGCTGCACGTCGAACGTGCGGATGGCGTACGCTGACGGCAGGCAGGTGGACGGCAGGTTCTCCAGCGGCATCTCGAGCTGGAGCAGGCTCCGGCTGGGCAGGATGCCGTGGTGCGCGGCGATGGCCTCGCTGGCCGGCAGCGCGCCGTAGGCCCAGACCTTGACCTCGCGCACGCCAGCCGCCCGCGCGACGGCCTGGATCGTCCCGAGCAGCAGCCGCCCGATCCCGTGGCGACGCGCCAGCGGATGCACGACTACCTCGATGGTGGCAAGCTCGCCGGCGATCAGCAACTGGGCGTAGCCGAGCAGCCGCTCGCCGTCCCAGGCCAGGACGGCCCGCACGCTCTCGGTGCCGTTGTGGAGCTTCAGGTACTTGTGCTCGCCAACGGGCGGCACGCCGTCCAGGGCGGTGACATCCTGAATCAGGGCGTCCACCACACCGCTGAGCGCCCCCCCGATGTGGCCGACCGTCTCGATACGAGCCGTCACAAGCCCCCCTGCACGACCGTGTCGCTGCGCCCCCGGCAGGCGAGGGATACCACAGCATTCTCGGCTGTCGCAAGTATCTGCAACTGCACTCACGGTGCGCCCGCCTGCGAAGATCGCCAGCGGCGATCGCCTGCGGAGATGGGTTACAGCATAGCGCCAGCATGCACCGTTGTGCCGCCAGCGAGGCTTGCTGCGAGATAACCGTGAGGAGCGCGGGTCTATACTGCCGCGAGACCGGTCACGGTCGGCATGGGAGGCTCAGCTATGGCAGAGATCAGGACGCGCTACCAGGCAACGTCGAAGACGACGGACGTGCCAGGACGGACCCTCAACTCGGCCCGCACGAACCACTGGGTGATCGACTCGCCGTCCGGCCCCAACGAGGCCGTGACGACAGGCGAGTCGTTCGTGGCGGGGATCGCGGCCTGCGGCACCAGCCTGATCGAGCTGCACGCCCAGCGCGGGAATCTGCCGTTCGGCACGCTCTCGGTGGCCATCGACGGCGTGCGGACCGACGAGAGCTGGCCGGACTTCTCCCACATCGACATCCATTTCACGTTCACGGACATCACCGAGGAGCAGGCCGGGGCGTTTGTGGAGGTCTGGAAGGCGAACTGCCCGCTGTACCGGGCGGTGGTCAAGGGGACGACAGTCACCGTGACGTTCGAGGCGAAGTAGCCGCCTCGCACTCGCCGCCCCTCGGATCCTGGCTCGTGGCCTGTCAGTCGTGAACGACCGGGTCACTCGACGCTTCCCCCGTCATCCCGAGCAAAGCGACGAAGGAGCGAAGTCGAGGGATCTTCCTCACGCTACAGAAGGAGAAGATCCCTCCACTCCGCTCGTGCCTCGCCGCAGTCGGGATGACGGACGGGAGGTCGTATGTCGCCGCGGTCTTGATGGCGACCGGCATTGAGCGACCCGGTGATTGACGCCAGACGAGCCGCCAGGGGTCTACGCATCGACCCCGAACTACGTGTCCCATCTTCTGTCGCCTGCGGTCCTGCTGCCTGGAGCCGACCGAGATGGGCCGACACTGACCCGAGACGGAACCATCATCGTGGGAACAGCGCAGGGTGTCTGGATGCTGCCGCCTGACGCGCCGATCCCGACCGTGCCGTAGCGGCGCTCCACTCAGCGGCGGAGGTGAGGCGGCGGGCGGTTTCCGGGTACAGTCTCTCCAAGAGAAGGGGAGGCCGCCCATGTCCGATCACAGGCCAGACCAGCACCGCCCGGCCGGCCAGAACGGCGTACAGGCACAACACGGTACACACGGCAGCGCGCCCGTCGGCCCGCGCCAGTTCGGCTTCGATACCCGCGCCGTCCACGCCGGCCAGCGCCCGGACCCGTACACCGGCGCCCGCGCCATGCCGATCTACCAGACCACCTCGTTCGTCTTCGAGAGCCCCGATCACGCCGCCAACCTGTTCGAATTGCAGGAGTACGGCAACATCTACTCCCGCATCATGAACCCCACGGTCGCCGCGTTCGAGGAGCGCGTGGCGTCGCTGGAGGGCGGGGCAGGGGCCGTCGCGGCATCCTCAGGGCAGGCCGCCCAGTTCATGAGCCTGATGACGATGCTCGTGCCCGGCGACCATATCGTCGCGGCGCGGACGCTCTACGGCGGCACCTTCACCCAGTTCGAGCACACCTTCCGCAAGATGAGTGTCGACGTGACGTTCGTCGATCCCGACGATCCGTCGAACTTCAAGAAGGCCCTCACGCCGAGGACGAAGCTGCTCTACGGCGAGACCATCGGTAACCCGAGCGCCAACGTCTTCGACATCGAGGCCATCGCCGAGATCGCGCACGGGCACGACGTGCCGCTGGTCATCGACAACACCTTCGCCTCGCCGTACCTCTGCCGGCCCATCGAGTGGGGCGCGGACGTGGTGCTCCACTCCGGCACCAAGTTCATCGGCGGGCACGGCACGTCCATCGCCGGCGTGATCGTCGAGTCGGGCCGCTTCAACTGGTCGAACGGCAAGTTCGACACCATCGCGCTGCCCTCGCCGGCCTACCACGGCCTCGCCTTCCACGAGACGTTCGGCCCCTACGGCTACCTGATGAAGGTCCGCTGCGAGACCCTCCGCGACGTCGGCGCCTGCCTCTCGCCGTTCAACGCCTTCCTGCTGCTGCTCGGGCTGGAGACGCTGCCGCTCCGGATGGAGAAGCACTGCCAGAACGCCCTGGCCGTCGCCCAGATGCTCGACGCCCACGAGGCCGTCTCCTGGGTCCGCTATCCCGGCCTGACCGACAACCCGTACCACACCCTCTCGAAGAAGTACGTGCCGAATGGGGCAGGCGCTGTCTTCACGTTCGGGATCGCCGGCGGGCGCGCGGCCGGCAAGGCGTTCATCGAGAAGCTGGAGCTGGTCTCGCATCTCGCGAACGTCGGCGATGCCAAGACCCTGGTCATCCACCCGGCCAGCACCACGCACCAGCAGATGAGCGACGCCGACCTCACGGCGGCCGGGATCGGCCCGGAGATGATCCGGATCTCGGTCGGGCTGGAGTCCATCGAGGACATCCTCTGGGATCTCGACCAGGCCCTGCGCGCCGCCCAGGACGTGGCGAAGCAGGCCCAGGCAGCCGGGGCCGCCCGATGACCGCGCAGCAGCACGCCGCCCCCCCGACCGTCGATCCACGATTCCAGGATCCGCGCGTTATCCGCAAGATCTACGGCTACGCGAAGACCATCGCGATGGTCGGCCTCTCGCCGAACCGGCTGCGTCCGAGCTTCTTCGTCGGGCAGTACCTCCAGTACCGGGGGTATCGGGTCATCCCCGTCAACCCGACCGCCCCCGAGATCCTGGGGGAGAAGTCGTACGCCTCGCTCTCGGAGATCCCGTTCCCCGTCGATGTCGTGGACGTGTTCCGCGCGCCGTCCGCCGCGCCTGGCATCGCCGAGGAGGCCGTCAAGATCGGGGCGAAGGCGCTCTGGCTGCAGTTCGGGGTGATCTCGCCCGAAGCCGCCGAGAAGGCCGCGGCAGCTGGCCTCGACGTCGTGATGGACCGCTGCTTGAAGATCGAGCACGGGCGCTACTTCGGCGAGATGCACTGGTTCGGACTGAACACCGGACAAGTCAGCTCGCGCCGGCCGGAGCGCATCCGCGTCGGCGAGTGATCGGCCGGCACCATCGGTCATGACCGAACAAGCCGTGAAACCAAGGGCAGCACGGGCGTAGACTCAGAGTGGGCCGACGCCAGCAGGGACCGTACACCGGCAGCCCCGCGTTGGCCCACGAGGAGGACTCAGATGCCCACGCCAGGCACCCGTCGCACGCTCGGCCTTGCGCTGGTGCTGTGTACGCTGCTGCTGACTGCCTGCGGCTCGCTGCTGCCAGCCGCGCCCACCCCAACGCCGGCTGCGAAGCCGGCCGGCGCTGGTAGTGCTGGCGGAGGGGGCGGCGGCGGTGGCGGTCGGGCCGCACAGGCCAATGGCGGGGGAGGAGCCGGCCAGGGGCAAGGCCAGCGCGGCCAGGGACAGGGTCAGGGCGGTGGCGGCTTCCGCAACGGCGGCCAGGGTAGCGGTCAGGGCCAGGGCGCTGGTCCGGGCCAGGCCGCCAGTCAGGCACGTGCAACTGGCTCCCCTGACGCTCTCAGCCCCAACGTCAACGGCGAGGTCGACATCGTCGACGGACGGCTGATCACCGTCGCCACGAACACCGGCTGGCGCAAGGTGCTCGTCCCCGAGTCCGCCACCATCCAGTCAGAAGGCAAGGGCACGAACACCGACCTTGTCGCCGGCGCGCGCGTCGGCGTCACCGGCAAGCCGGACGGCACTGCTGTCAGTATCCGGATCTTCGGCCAGAACACGAATCCGCGCCTGGGGCAGTTTCCGATGCAGGGCGCGCAGGCCGGCAACGTCATGACGAATGCCAGCATCGTCTCGTTCAACGGCAGCACCCTCGTCGTGGACATCGGCGGCCAGCAATCCACCATCGCCGTCACGCCAGAGACGGAGGTCGTCAAGCCGGTCCCGGCCGCGCTCACAGACATCGCCATTGGCACGCGGGTGCAGGCGAACGGAACCGTGTCCGGCGATACAGTCACCGCTCAGACGGTCACGATTCTGACCGCGCAGCGCGGTGGCCGCGGTTGAGTCCCGGGCGGGCAACGGCCCCCTGACCGCGCTGTCCTGACGCGAATCTCCGACGCGGACCGCACACATCCGGCCGCCCCCGTCCGACGTATCACCTGTCGGGCCGACAGTGGGCGCAGACGCACCCGCTGCCCCAGCCGTTCGCCGAGGCGCTTTCCGCGCGGCGCTGGGACGGTCAGTTTTCGCGCCATGTGGGGAGGAGCCGATGCTTACGCTCACCAATCGTGCCGCGCCGCTGGCGCTGCTGGTCGCCGCCTCGATGCTGCTGGCTGCGTGTGGCGGCACGCCGCCAGCGCCGACCGCCGCGCCCAAGACCGAGGCGAAACCGGCCGAGAGCAAGCCGACGGCGGCAGCGCCAGCGTCGCCGGCTGCCGCACCTGCCGGGTCTCCGGCCGCCGCTGCGGCGTCACCGGTGGCAGCCTCGCCAGCGGCTGCGTCGTCGCCGTCGGCGTCCGCGAGCCCTGCTGCCGCGTCCAGCCCGGTAGCTTCGCCGGCTGCCGCCGCCGGGCCGCCGGTTGTGAGCGGCGAGGTTGACGCCGTTGATGGCCGGACGCTCTCCGTGGTCACGAACACGGGCGTCCGCAAGGTGCGCGTGGCGGACAACGCGACCGTCTTGATGGAAGGCAAGGGTGGCCCAGACGATCTGAAGGTGGGGCAACTCGTCGCGATCACCGGCAAGCCTGACGGCACGGCCATCGTCGTGCGCCTGTTCCCGCCGGGCATCACCCCGAAGCCGTCACAGTTCCCGATGGGCGGCGCCCAGGCCGGCAATATCATGACGAACGCGAATGTCGTCTCGTTTGACGGCAGGCTGCTGGTGGTGGACTTCGGCGGCGAGAAGGCCTCGATCGCGGTTCCGCCCGAGGCCCAGATCGTGAAGCCGGTGCCGTCGAACTTCGGCGAGGTGAAGCAGGGCGTGCGGGTCATCGCCGTTGGCACGCAGGAAGGCGACGTGCTGGTGGGCCAGACCGTGACGATCGTCACGCAGCCGGCGGTGGTGCGCGCGCCGTAGGCCCGTCCATCGAGCCATCCGGGCGGGCGGATGCTGCGCGCCACACCTGTGCCGTTCGCTCGCAGGAACGGCTGTCCATGGTAGAGTGGCCGCCGTGCAAGCATCGCGCGGCCCCCGTCCATTCGACGTTGCCACGCGGCAGTTGATCGACCGCGATCCTGCTGCGTGGCTTACCTGGATCGGCCTGCCGGTTGACGGCCCCGTCGTCCCGCTCGACTCCGAAGTTTCGACCGTGCTGGCGGAGGTCGATAAGGTCTTGCAGGTGGGCGGTCCACATCCCTGGCTGGCCCACCTTGAGCTTCAGACCAGCCACGATCCGCGCCTGCCACTCAGGCTGCTCGAGTATCATGCGCTGCTGCTCCATCGCCACGAGCAGCCTGTCGCTTCAGCGGTTGTGCTGCTGCGGCCCCAGGCAGACGGTCCCGAGATGACGGGCGAGCTCCTTCGCGCGGACCCGGTCGGTGAGTTGTCGATCCGCTTCCGGTATCGAGTGCTGCGGCTCTGGCAGCGTCCGGTAGCCGAGATCCTGTCTGGCGGACTGGGCGTCCTCCCGCTCGCCCCGCTTGCAGCCGTCGATCTCGACGCGCTGCCGTCGGTCATCATACAGATGTCCGAGCGCATTGACCGCGAGGCATCGCCCGACGTGGCTGGGAACCTCTGGGCGGCGACGCTGCTGCTCCTGGGGCTGCGATATGATGACCGTACAGCGGGTCAGATCTTGCGCGGGGTGAGACAGATGCGCGAATCGACAACGTACCAGGCGATCCTACGCGAGGGCCGTGAGGAGGGCCAACGCCTTGGCGAGGAGCTCGGCCGGGCACGGGAAGCTCGCCGGACGCTGCTTCGCCAGGGCGCACGTCGCTTCGGCGAGCCCAGCACAGATATCGTGTCTGCCATCGAGAACATCGCAGACCTCGACCGACTTGAGACGCTCCTCCTCGACCTGCTGACTGCGGAGAGCTGGAGCGATCTCCTCGGCTAGTGTGCCGCGTCGGGACTGCGAGCCCGTCCCCGGAGGTCAGGAGCCTGCAAACTCGCAGGCGCCCCCGTTCGCTCGGCCCAGTGCCGCAATATGAGCGTCGATCGGGCCGCATCGTGCAAGATCACAGCAGCATGCTGCTGCCCCACCCTGGGGCTTGCGGGGTGGTCGATGGATAGAAAGCTGCTTCTCGTCGACGACGACCTGCTGATGACCGACTCGCTCGGGTTCCTGCTACACCAGGAGGGCTATCAGGTCAGCGTGGCGGGCAGCGGCGCGGAAGCCCTGGAGTCGGCGCGCGTCACGTCTCCCGACCTGGTCCTGCTCGACGTGGGGCTGCCAGATTTGAACGGCATCGAAGTGTGCCGACGCCTGCGAGCCTTCTGGAACGGGCCGGTCATCGTGCTCACGGCGCGCCGCCAGGAGGCCGACAAGGTCATCGGGCTCGATGCCGGCGCGGACGACTACGTCACCAAGCCCTTCTCGTCCAGCGAGCTGCTGGCGCGGATCCGCGCCAACTTGCGCCGCCAGCAGCAGCCGGCCGGCGGTCCAACTGCCCTCGGAGAGCTGTCCGTTGGAGAGTTGGTGATCAATCGCGATAGCCGGACCGTCACCATGTCGGGCCGCCGTGTCCACCTCTCGGCCCGCGAGTACGACCTGCTACTCTTGCTTGCGGAGCGAACCGGCATGGCGCTGCCCCGTCAGTACCTGTTCGAGACCATCTGGGGACCGAAGTTCTATGGCGACGAGCGGGCGTTGGACGTCTACATTCGAGCGCTTCGCAAGAAGATCGAGCCCGACCCAGACCGACCAACCTACATCCTCACGGTACGAGGAGTCGGCTACCGGCTTGCCAATCCGGAGATCGACTGACGCCTCCTGGCTGCGTGCAGTTCGCAGACTCGCCCAGGGGCCGGCGGGACTCCGCGCTCGCCTGACCGTTGCCTTCGGCAGCCTGACCCTCATCGCCGTGGTCGTCTTCGCCATTACCATCGCCGGCACCATCGAGCGTCTGCTGGTGAACCGGCTGGCGCAGGATCTGGTGACCCAGGCCGGCCTGATCGCCGGGCAGGTAGCCGAGGACCTGGCGAACGGCGACCAGCGAACCGTCGCGCGGGCGATGGTCCTGATCGACGACGAGACGACGGCGCGCGGCCTCGTGGTCGATCACCTTGGGCGGCTCGTCGGGGCCACCGAGATCGAGCAGCGCGAGGGTGTCGGGCGTCGCAACGACGAGGTCGGGCTGGCGGCGGCCCTGGCAGGCCAGTCCGTGAGCGTTGTGCTGCCCCGGTCAGGCCCCGAAAGCGAGGTGCTGTACGTGGCCCTGCCCATCGTCTGGCAGGAGCGCGTCGTCGGCGCCATTCGGCTCGCCTACACGCTCAGCGACATCGAGAACACGATCCGTCAGGTCAACGTCGGCATCGGCATCGGCGCGGTCGCCACTGTGGCCATCGCGGCGGCGCTCTCGGCGGGGCTGGCCAGCGCCGTGACGACACCGATCCGCGCGCTGAGTCTGGCGACGCGCGGGCTTGCAGCTGGCGAGCTCGATCAGAAGATCGAGATGGAGACGCGCGGGGAGTTGGGCGAGCTGGTGCAGACGTTCAACCAGACGGCGGCCCGCCTCCACGAGTACGAGATCGCGCGGCGGGAATTCGCGTCGGACGTATCACACGAACTGCACGCCCTGGCCAGCGCCATGCAGACTGCCGCGACAGCGCTGCAGCTGGGTGCCGACGGGCGTCCCAAGCTACGCGAGCGGCTGGTGGCCGGGCTCGTCGGCCACACGCAGCGGCTCGGACGCCTCGCGGACGACTTGCTGGAGTTGGCACGGCTCGAGGGCGGCCGGCTCGAGATCGAACGCGCCACCGTGGATCTGGCGAGCGTGGCCGAGCAGGCTGTCGCTGAGTGGGCAGGCGATGCATCGCATCGGAAGATCGCCCTGGAGATCGACCTGCGCGGCAGCACCACGCTCCAGGGCGATCATGCGCGGCTGGTGCAGGCGGCCGGGAACCTCGTCGAGAACGCCTTGAAGCACACCCCGGGTGGCGGAACGGTTGGCGTGCGGGTATGGTCGGAGGGTCCAACCCACCACCTCGCGGTGCAGGACACCGGCCAGGGTATTCCCGCCGAAGACCTGCCGTTCATCTTTCACCGCTTCTATCGCGTTGAGGGACGCTCCGCGGGCGGGCCAAATGGGATGGGGCTCGGACTGGCCATCGTCGAGCGGATCGTGCGGGCGCACGACGGCTCGGTCAGCGTCTCCAGCGAATGCGGCGCTGGCAGCACGTTTCACATCGCGTTACCGGCCAGCATTCGGCCACGCCAGAGCTAGACGCTACGCCCGAAGCGGCAGCCGCACTGGGCGACGCTCGCGCACGGACTGCTCGATGGCGAGCGCGATCTCATGGGTACGCACTGCGTCGTCAAAGTCGATGTGCGAGCGCTCGCCGGTCAGCACGCAGCGCACGAAGTGGTCGATCTCACCGCCGAAGGTGTGGTGAATCACGTCCGAGCTGTCCTGCCCCTGCACCGGTAGCTCGAAGAACTCCGAGTCGCCGGGCAGCCGGTCGAGATAGAGCTTCTTGTTGCGGGCGGTCCCCCTGGTGCCGACGATGTCGAGGTCGAACTGGTACGGCGTGTGGCCGACCACTGTCGTGGTGAACGTGCCCGTCGCGCCGTTGCTCCACTGAACGGCTGCAACCTGAGCGCACGGATAGTCGTAGCCGTACTCCTGCCCGACCGGGGCGGCGAACCCGGACACCTCCGTCACTTCGAGGCCGGTCACGTACCGGATCGCGTCGATGGCGTGGCACCCACCCACCAGCCACGGCCCCACCGCTGTCTCGGTGTGCTTCTGGAACGCGGGCCGCGCCGACCGCCACGACCAGTAGGCGGCGTTCGCCATGAAGATCTCGCCAAAGTCGCCCTGCTCGCGCAGGTGCTTGAGCGTGACGATCAGCGGCGTCCAGCGCACGACAAAGCCGGCCACCGTGACGATGCCAGCCTTGCGGACGGCATCCTGGGCGGCGTGCAGGTCTTCCAGGGTCAGCGCAACGGGCTTCTCGACGAGCAGGTGCTTGCCAGCCTGGGCCGCTCTGATCGTTTCGTCGGCATGGAGGTGGTTGGGCGTGCAGAGGATGACGGCATCAACGCCTGGATGGTCCAGCAGACGCTGATAGTCCGTGAAGATCGGGACGTGCAGGCCGAATGGCGCCAGCAGGGCGCGGCAGCTCTCCTCGCGGCGGCTGCCCACGGCCACGATCTCGGCATCGGAATGCGCGAGGAACGCCTTCAGGTGGCCGCCAGCGACCCAGCCCGCTCCCCAGATCGCCACCCCGACCGTTCGCCCATCACCAGCCATGCGTGTCTGTCCCTCACGCCTGTCTACGGTCAACAGTCAGCCGTGACCGCGACCGAGTTGTAGACCGGCGTACATGGCAACGTCGACCAGCGCGACGCGAAGCTCAAGGTTCCAGCATTCGGATGGCTTCGACGAGGCGTTGGATCTCACGACACAGCTTGTCGAACGAGTCTGACCGCTGACGGGTCTCCCGTATGCCGATTCGCTGACTGAGCACCCGCTGATGGGTAGTGGGACGGTAGCGTTCTCCCCGGATCATGTTCTGCGAAAGCCACTCTTTGGCACCACGTCGAGACTCCGAATCGCCTGGGACACGAATGCCGGCCCGCAACCCATCGGGACCATGAAGGAGGTCAGCAGACGCGAGGAACCATGACTCGTACTCTCGGTTGGCGAGCACGACGGCGATACGCCCATGCATGTCATGCCTTGCCGTAGTCGCCCAGTCCAACAACTGTGGTCCGAGAGTCGCGGGGCAATCATCATCGGCGTCCAACAAGACGAGAATTGCGCCCGCGGAAGTTGCCCGTTCGGCTGCAATACGGACTGCACGTTCCAGATACGGCCTCGTGACCAGTCTACTTCGCGGCCAACGAAGCCGCGCGGCCACCTGTACGAATGATCCCGGCGATTCACTCGCGATGATCCGCTGAATAAGCGTTGGAAGCGCGGCAAACTCGCGGTCATCCTCAACGATGCACGCGATTTCCACTGTCGGCTATCTACCAACAGGCACCGGATCACTCGTGGATGTCCCAGCAGCCTCCCCGTCTGCTGTTGGCTCGGGGAAAAGCTGGCCTTGCTCTAGCAATTCTCCCACAGTGAGGAGATGTTCGCGGAGAATCGACCGGCTCACTTCATCGATTGGGCCAATCCGAGTCTTGCCATTCTCCGCCGCTACCACGAGTACGCTCGTTGGAGCAATATCCTCACCATCAAGGAGGGCGGCGCTGTGCGTGGTGACGAGTACCTGCCCGTCGTGGCTGGCATCAGCCAGCGCGTCAGCGAAAGCTCCACCAGTGGCCGGATGCAGGTTGTTCTCCGGCTCCTCAAGGCCCACCAACGAGGTTCCCGACTTGCCGCCCATACGCCCCTGGAACAATGCCACCAGGACGGCGAGCCCACGCAACGTTCCGTCAGACATCTGCGATGCGACAGATTCGGTTGTCGAGCCATCGTCGCCCGACTGCACGCTGAATGACAGGTAGTCAAAGCCCTGGAACGCCGTGGACCTGATCTCCTCAAGCCCGGGCAACACGCGCTTCATGTACTGGGTAATACCCCAGACCTGGTCAGGGTCGGCAGTTTGCATCCGCCGCAGCATACTCGCGAGGTTGCGGCCGTCCGGTAGGAGATGCGGCTCGGCGCTCTGCTCGACCGGTGCGCGCATCTGATCTGGCAGGGGGTTGTAGAACTCCATGCTGCTGAGCAGATCGAATGAGGGGCGAGGCGCGTCTAGACTCGCAAGAATGACGAGAAACAGTCCGTCAATCGGAATCCTCTTCAGCCCGTAGATTTCGCCCGATGTCCACAACGCAGAGTGATGATCTCGATCTAGCTCCCAGTAGGGCATGACTTCCAAGTGTGTGCGTCGCAACTCCAGGCGCTCTCTGCGAACCCTCGGGCCGCCATCGGACTCGGCCACAACTTCGAAACGGTACTGCCCAAGCTCACCACTACTCAGTTGGAAATGTAGTTCGATAGAGAAGCTATCCTCACCCGGGGGGCGGGCGGCTGACAGGATACGGTCGAGGTTGCCGCGATTCCGGATCGCCTGATCCAGGCCGAGCGTCAGCGCTTCAGACACGAAGGCCAGGGCGTCCAGGAAGTTGCTCTTGCCGGAGCCGTTCGGACCCACGAGGATCGTGAGCGGCTGCAACTCGACATCGCACGAGACGATGCTCTTGTAGTTCTTGAGACGGACCCGCGTGATGCGGCCCAGGCCGGCAGACGGCGAGCCAGCCGGCGAGGTCTCGGCAGGCGCGTGATCCTGCGGCGCAGCGTCGGGCGAAGCGTCCTCGTGTGCCATACCCAAGTGTACGGCCTCACACCCCCTCGCATCCCGCGACACGCTTGCACCGTCAGGGCGATTGCATGTTGATGTCGTCGTGCCGCCGCGTCGGGGCTTGAAAGCCCCGCCTACCATCCTGCAGTCGCTGCGCGACGCTCCAGTCGCACCAGTGCCTGCCGTTCCCGACGGCCGTCGCGCAGCAACTGCATGCGTGTAGGTGGGGACGTCAGTCCCCGCCCGCCCGTTCCATGATGCTTCGGGTACACCAATGAACATGCAATCGCCCT
>JADZEM010000118.1 GCA_020850535.1 Chloroflexota bacterium | reverse complement strand
GTTCAAACGCGATCCGGGCGCGCCACCCTTCGGCTACGGGCTTGGCATCGGCAATCTCGACGGCCAGATCGGGCATGACGGCTCGATCCTCGGCTTCCACAGCCTGGCCGTCTTCAAGCCCGAGACCCGAGAGACGAGGGTCGTCCTGGCGAACCTCGACCCGACCTGCGGCGGCAAGGACGCCACCAAGGCGATTGCCGAGGCCATCGACGTCACCCGTCAACGCCGGTAGCGCCGGCCTGGACCGCCCGACCTGCCCGGCCTGCACCGCGAGCCGGTTTCAGGCGACGTTCAGGCCCTCAGTCCGACCGTCACGCAGCCCTTCGGGCGGGCTGCCGCACACTGTGGGGAGACGCCAGACCGCGCGACTCGGGATGCAAGTACCGGACGTCTGGGTCCGCATCGCGGCCGGTCGCCGTGGGGTCGCACGCCCCCACATCCATGCCGGCGCCTTCTCAGTGCGAGATCACGACGGGAGGTACGCCATCCGCAGTGGAGCGCTTGCTCGCACGTTGGTGACGTCAGCCCTGCTCGCCGCTCCGCTCGATTGTGCTGGAGCGGGCCTGCATTCTCGGACGCACCGGCGAGGGGATGCACTAGAATGGGATGGTCGGCGGTGACACGCTCCCGCCGGCCGACATCCTCGCCTGGCTGGTCGCCGCACCATGACTGACACAACGGCCGCTGCTCCGCCCGGACCGCCCCCCTTCAAGAACATGAAATGGGTTGCCGGCGGCACCTTCCTGATGGGCTCGAACCTCAAGCAGTACCCGGAGGAGAATCCACCCCACCATGTGACGGTGGACGGGTTCTGGATCGATCAGTATCAGGTGACGGTCGAGCAGTTCCGCGCGTTCGTGCGGGAGACCGGCTACAAGACAGTCGCCGAGCGGCCCCTGGATCAGAGCTACTACCCGGACCTCGATCCGGACCAGTTGAAGCCGGGCTCGATGGTGTTCGCGAAGCCGGAGGCGCGAGTCAGCATGCACACCATCACGAACTGGTGGTCGTGGGTGCCGGGGGCCTGCTGGAAGCATCCGGAAGGGCCGGGCAGCAACGTCAGCAAGCGCGAGAAGCACCCGGTCGTGCACGTCTGCTGGGAAGACGTGGAGGCGTACGCGGCCTGGGCCGGCAAGGCGATCCCCAGCGAAGCCGAGTGGGAGTACGCGGCGCGCGGCGGCCTCGAAGGCGCGATGTTCACCTGGGGCGACGACGAGAACCCCAGGGGCCGCTACATGGCCAACCACTGGCAGGGCGAGTTCCCGATCCAGAACCTGCGCCGCGACGGCTACGAGGGCACCGCGCCGGTCGGATCGTTCCCGGCCAACGGCTACGGGCTGTATGACATGGCCGGCAACGTCTGGGAATGGACGAGCGACTTCTTCACGCCGCGCCATCCTGACGATATCTCGCACGCTTGCTGCATGCCGACGAACCCACGGGTGATCTCGCCGGACGCCAGCTACGACCTGAACGACCCGGGCGCGTCGCACATCCCGCGCCGCGTCATCAAGGGCGGCTCGCACCTGTGCGCCCCGAACTACTGCCTGCGGTACCGGCCGGCCGCCCGGCAGCCGCAGATGGTCGAGAGCGCGATGGCGCACATCGGGTTCCGTTGCGTGGTGCGGCCACCGCGCGCCGACGCGGAGTCGTCGTAGATCCAGCCCGACGACCCACGCCCCAGGCCCCACGATCCTCGACTCATCACCCTGATCTGAGGTTGCGCTGTGGACGATTTGACGCTCGGCTTCACCCCAGCCACCGAGCTGCGCCGCCTGATCCAGCGCCGTGAGCTGGCCCCGAGCGAGCTGATCGAGAGCACGCTGCGCCGCATCGAGCAGATCAACCCGGTGGTAAACGCCTACTGCACCGTCTCTGACGAGTACGCACGGGGGGCAGCACGCGCCGCCGACCGGGCGATCCTGGACGGCGACGAGGTCGGGCCGCTCCACGGCATCCCCCTGGCGGTCAAGGATCTCGCGCTGACCGCCGGCATCCGCACGACCTTTGGGTCACGCTTGTACGCGGAGAACGTGCCCAAGGTGGACTCACTCGACATCGAGCGGCTGCGTCAGGCCGGGGCCATCGTCGTCGGGAAGACGAACACGCCCGAGTTTGGGGCCGGGCCGAACACGTTGAACGCCCTCTTCGGCGCGACACGGAACCCCTGGAACCTGGAGCGCTCGGCAGGTGGTTCGAGCGGCGGCTCGGCGGTGGCGCTGGCGTGCGGCCTCGCGCCGCTGGCCCAGGGCAGCGACCTCGGAGGATCACTGCGGATCCCTGCCAGCCTGTGCGGCGTGGTCGGCTTTCGGACGTCGCCGGGCCGCGTCCCGATGTTCCCGGTCGGCTGGACCTCGGATCCGTTCCAGGTGGCCGGCCCGATGGCGCGGACCGTGCGCGACGTGGCGCTGATGCTCTCGGTGATGGCCGGGCCAGACCCGCGCGTCCCGATCTCGCTGGACGAGCCGGGTGCGGTCTTCGAGCAGGCCGCCGAGGGTGGGGTCAAGGGGCTGAGGATCGCCTGGGGCGCCGATCTTGGCGTCGGGAACGTGGACCGAGAGGTAGCGGCTATCGTCGAGGCGGCCTGCCGGCGCTTCGTGGATGCTGGCTGCGAGATCGAGCCAGCCGCACCCGAGGTTGGCGACATCCGTCCGATGGTCGCCACGTTCCGCGCGCTCGGCACGTCGGCCGGCTCGCCGGAGCTGCTGGAGATGGCCGAGCGGGTGGACAACCCGTTCCTTCGCGAGTTCCTGAAGCGCTCGGGCGAGCTGAGCGGGATGGACGTGGCGCGGGCCTTCAACGCGCACTCACGGTACCTGGAGCGGATCGCCACGTTCTTCAGCCGGTACGACCTGCTGATTACCGTCTCAACGCCGACCGCCGCGTACCGTGTCGACGAGATGTTTGCGCCCAAGGTCAATGGCCGGGCGGTCGCGAGCGCCATCGACGCGATGACCGTGACCTACGCGATCACGATGGCCGGGCTGCCCTGCATCTCGGTGCCGGCCGGCTTCACGGCGGATGGCCTGCCAGTCGGCATGCAGATCGTCGGGGGCCGGCACGCCGAGGCGCTGGTGCTGCGCGCCGCCGCCGCGTTCGAGGAGCTTGCGCCCTGGGCCGACCAGCGGCCACCCGTCGTGCAGTAGGACTGATCCGCCGGCTGGAGGTGCAGCATGGCTCGCATCGCGGTACCAGACAAACAGATTGCCGACTTCTGTCGGCGGCACCATATTCGTCGGCTGGCGCTGTTCGGCTCGGTCCTACGGGACGACTTCCGTAGTCCGTACTTTCGCGATGAAGTACTCGCCGGAGCCGAGAATGTCTAGATCGCGCCGCACTCCTGATCCGCGGCTGCACCACATGCTCGATCATGGCCGCGAGACATTGACGCTCGTCGCTGGCCGCGGCAGCGAGGACTTCCATCAGGATCGACTCCTGCAACTGGCAGTCGCTCGTCTACTCGAAATCATCGGTATTCCTCGATTGACCTGGACGTTGTCTGGGCCATTGTTCGCAGGGATCTACCGATTCTCATCAGCCAGTTGGAGTCAATCCTCGACGCCGGAGAGCGCTGCGGGCTTGTTCCCGCCCGGTCCCTTGTGAGACGGGCGGGGACAAGCCCCCGCGCTGCAGTGCCAGATTCCGGCAGCCTTACGGGCCGACCGCCAGCCGTGCGAGGCCGTAGACCAGGCCTGGCGCGAACGCCGCGAACACCACCACGACCCCGGCCAACACCACAGCGGCCGAGCCGGACGGGATCCGCTGCACCCCGAGGCCGCGCACCACCGACAGCAGGTCGGGGACGGGCTTGAGGTAGTAGAGCGCGCCGAAGACGCCGCCGAGCGCCGCGATCAGCGTCGGCCAGAGACCGATGGCCGACCACGAGGCATCCAGCACCGCCAGCTTGGCCCAGAAGCCGGGCGTCGGCGGAATGCCCGCCAGCGACAGCAATCCGATCACCAGCGCCAGCGCCCGCAGCGCCCCGAAACCCTGGGTCTTGATGGCCGAGAGCGGCAGCGGACCCGCCCCCGTGCCCGCCAGCGCCGCGAACGTCAGGACGGCGGTCGTGGTGTAGGTCGTCACGTAGAAGATGGCCGCCGCGCGCCCCTCAGCGCCGCACCCGAGCGCCAGCGCCAGGAAGCCGGCGTTCGCCACCGCCGAGTAGGCCAGCAGGCGTCGCAGGTCCGTCTGCACCAGCGCCGCCAGGGTACCCCAGACGATTGAGATCAGCCCGATGACGATCAGCACCGAGGCCAGCGGCAACACCGTGGGCGCCTGCAGCCCCTGGCTCAGCGATCCGATCAGCCGGCTCAGCGCGATCACGGCAGCGACCTTGCTCGCAGCCATCACGAACCCGACCAGCGACGGCGCACCAGCGGTGTAGGCGTCCACCGTGCCGAAGTGCAGCGGCACCAGGGCCAGCTCGTAGGCGAACCCGAGGCCGACCAGCAGAATGCCCGCCAGCAGCAGCCAGCGGTAGGCCGGCTCGGCTGCCGTGAGCGTGGGCCACGCGAACGAGCCAGTGGCCAGGTAGACGAGGCCGATGCCGAACAGCAGGACCGACGCCGAGATCGCCGCGAGCACCACGTACTTGAAAGACGCCTCCAACGAGCGCATCCCACGGGTCAGGGCCACCAGCACCGCGCCTGCCAACGAGAGCGTCTCCAGGCCGACGACGGCGCTCAGCAGATCGTTAGCCGTCGCGAAGGCAATGCCGCCAGCCGAACCGAGCAGCAGCAGGGCTGCAACCTCCGGCTTCTGGCCTTCCTCCTGCAACTCGACGCCCGGGAGCAGCAGCATCCCGACGATCCCGGCCGCCACGACGACGAGCGCAGCGGTAGCCGTGTTGCCGTCCGATGCGAGTACCGACAGGGCCGGCACGGCGGCGGCGATCAGCGCGACCGCGCCGAGCGTCGCGAGCACGGCCGGGTTGCTTTCCAGCCGTTTGGCGAGCAGCAGGATGACCAGCGCGCCGACCGTCAGAAAGATGACCGACAGCAGCGACGGCGTCATCACAAAGGTCGTGCCCATCTAGCGCACTCCCCCGGGCATCTGGGAGACGCCCGCGAGCGTGACCAGCAGGATGACTGCCACGCCCAGCACCGAGATCAGGATGTAGCGGCCCAGGTGGCCGCTCTGGAAACGCGCGACGGCCCCGGCCACCGCGTAGCTGCCGTCTGCCGCCCAGTCGGCCCAGCCGACGCCCGGCTCCAGCGGCTCCACGTAGTGCTCGCCAGCGTGCGCGGAAGCCGTCGCGGCGACCGGCTGCGCCGACGGCCGCCACCCGGCGATGAAGAATCCGGCCAGCCCGAGCACGCCCGGGATCAGCCCGATCAACGTCGGGAAGTGGATCGCCTCGGCCTCGCCGGCCGTCCCGCGAAGCAGGTTGGAAAGCAACGGAGCCGGCCACTCCAGGTAGCCCAGCACCACCGCGCCGATGGCCAGCGGGACCAGCGACCAGAGCATGGTGCCGGCCGGCGTATGAATCGTGCCGTGATACCGCTTCGGACCGTGGAAGACTCCGAAGAACAGCCGGCCCGTGTACATACCCGTCAGGAACGCGCCCGCGAGCAGGCCGCCCCAGAGCAGGGGGTACAGCCTGTCGTGGCTCTGGGCCACGTCGATGATCAGATCCTTGCTGAAACCGCCCGAGAAGAACGGCAGGCCGATCAGTGCGAGCGAGCCGACCAGGAATGCCGCGTACGCGCCCGGCAGATCCTTCCGCAGGCCGCCCATGTCGGCCAGCTTCTCCCGGCCGTGCAGCGCGTGGATGACCACGCCAGCCGTCAGGAACAGCAGGGCTTTGAACGACGCATGCGTCACCAGGTGGAACATCGCCGCGAACGGCACGCCGAACCCGACGGCCGCGAACATGTAGCCAAGCTGGCTGACCGTCGAGTAGGCCAGGCCGCGCTTGAAGTTGCCCTGGATCAGGCTGAGGCCGCCGCCGATCACCGCCGTCAGCACGCCGATCACGGCGGTCGCCAGCGCGATGCTGGGGGCCGCCTCCATCAGCGAGTGCGTGCGGGCTAGCAGGTAGACGCCCGCCGCGACCATCGTCGCCGCGTGAATCAGCGCCGAGACCGGCGTCGGGCCAGCCATGGCGCTCGGGAGCCAGAAGTAGAGCGGCCCCTGCGCCGACTTCGCGCTCGCGGCGATCAGGATCAGCAGCGCCAGCAGCGTCGCCCCGCCCGGACCGGCCATGCAGGCCGTCGTGCCGAGTGTGGTCAGATCGCCGCAGCCGGCCGGCACCAGCACCAGCGCCACCAGCAGCGCCGCGTCGCCGACGGCGTTGGCGGCGAGCGCCTGGAGGCCGGCGCTGAGCGTCCCCTCCTTCTGGTTCCAGAAGGAGATCAGCAGGAAGCTGGAGATACCGACGCACGTCCAGCCGACCAGCAGCACCGCGATGTTGCCGGCCAGCACCAGGATCGACATCGAGGCAACGAAGAAGTCCAGGAGGCAGAAGAAGCGCCGAACGTTGCCGTCGCCCTCGACCTCAGGCTCCATGTACCCGAGCGAGAAGACGTAGACACAGGTCGAGACCGCGCCCACGACGGCCAGCATCACCGCCGAGAGGGCGTCGACCCGCAGGTGAAACGCGCCGTCTGGCAGGAATGGCAGCCAGCCCGGCAGGTCGAGTTCGGCGTGCCCGCCCGTCGCGAGGGCTGCCAGCGCCACCACCATGATGGCGGCGGGACCGCCCTGACTGGCAGCGCCCGGCCGCCTGCCGACGCCAACCGCCGTCATCAGGAGGCCAGGAAGCGTGAAGAGGAAGGCCCAGAGCAGCAGGTCACTCATCCGGCCACCTCCGCTGGCTCGTCCACGTCCACGGTATCGCGGTCGCGGAAGAGCGCCAGCGCCACGCCCAGACCGATCACCGCCTCAGCGGCGGCGAGGACCAGGACGATCAGCGCGGCAGCCTGCCCGTCCACGTTGCCGCGCACCCGCGCGGCCAGGACCAGGAGCAGGTTGGCCGCGTTCAGCATCAGCTCGATAGACATCAGCATCGCAATCGGATTGCGGCGGACCAGCGCCCCGACGACGCCAATCGCCAGCAGGACGGCGCTTGTCGCCAGGACCAGCACTTCGGCGTTCATGCGGCTCGCTCCTGACGCCGCCAGATCGCCACCGCGCCGACGATCGCCACCAGCAGGAGCGGCGCAGTCAGCTCAAACGGCACGAGCAGGCGTCCGAACAGCGAGCGGCCGATCTCCAGCACGTTCCCGCCAGCCGACGCGGCCGGCGGCGGCAGCTGCGCGGTCAGCGAGAGCCAGGCAGCGATTCCGGCCAGCAGCGCGCCGCCGGCCACAAGACCGCCGAGCACCCGAGCGCCGCCCGGCGCACCCTCAGCGCCGCCCTGGGGCAGCAGCGCGACGACGAAGAGGAAGAGGACGACGATCGCTCCTGAATAGACCAGGATCTGACCCATCGCCACCATGTCGGCGCCGAGGATGAGGTACAGCGCGGCGATGGAGAGGCTGTGGCCCAGCAACGCGACGACCGCATGGACGGGGCGTCGCGCCATGACCACCAGCAGGGCGCTCACCAGGGCCACCGCGCAGGCCACGGCGAGCGGGAGAAAGAGATCGTTCAACGCGCCTCCTCGTGGGTGGCAGAGTCCATGTCAGTGCGCCCCCCGGCCAGTCCCCTCAGGGGAAGCGCCATGCTCTCCAGCCTGACCCGGCCCGTGCGCCGGCCCGTGCGGATCCGAGCGAGGGCGGGTGTCCGGCGCGCCAATCGGGTGGTGCGTCCGGTAGACAGTCCCGAGCGTGGTGTGGACGCCGCGCGAGTCCGTCGAGCGGTCCACGTCGGCGTGGAACTGCCGGCGCGGAGCCTTGTTCGCAGGATCGAGCAGCATCTCCTTGGTGTAGACGAAGTCTTTGCGGTTGAAATCCGCCAGCTCGTACTCAGGCCCGAGCTTGATCGCATCGACCGGGCAGGCCTCTTCGCAGAAGCCGCAGAAGATGCAGCGGATCATGTTGATCTCGTAGACGGCGGCATAGCGCTCGCCGGGCGAGACCGGGCGGGCCGGATCGTTCTCGGCTGACTGGACGTAGATCGCCTGGCTGGGGCAGGCCGCCGCGCACAGGCTGCAGCCGATGCACCGCTCCAGGCCATCGTCGTGCTTGTACAGGCGGTGACGGCCCCGGTACTTGTCAGCAGGCTTGCGCTTCACGTCCGGGTACTGGATCGTGACGGCCGGCCGCGTGGTGTACTTGACGGTCGTCCAGAACCCCTTCAGCAGCGCAATCGCATCGTTGAACATCGGCAGACTACTCCGTTGGGGCCGTGGGGGACACTGGCGTCGGCAGCGACACAGTCACGCTCCCTCAGCCAATCGCCGCGACGACGATCGCCGTGACGACGATGTTGATGAGGCCGATGGGCAACAGCACCGCCCAGCAGAGCCGCATCAGCTGGTCGTAGCGCAGGCGCGGAAGGGTGGCGCGGAGCCAGACGAAGAGGAAGAGGAAGAACGTCATCTTGATGAGCAGCCACCACGGGCCGCCCGGCAAGAACGGGAAGCTCCACCCACCGAAGAACAGCGTGGCGGCGACCGCCGACATCGAGATCATCGCGACGTACTCGGCGATGAAGTACATCGCGAAGCGCATGCCGCTGTACTCGGTGTGGTAGCCCGCCACCAGCTCTGACTCAGCCTCAGGCAGGTCGAACGGGGCGCGGTTCGTCTCGGCAATGGCCGCGATCATGAAGAGGATGAAGGCGACGGGCTGCAGCAGCACGTACCAGGCCGAGCGCGACTGCGCTTCGACGATGCCGCCCAGTGAGAGCGTCCCGCTGACGATGGTGACGCTGACGACGGAGATGCCGAGGATCAGCTCGTAGGAGACGACCTGCGCCGCCGCCCGCAGCGCCCCGAGCAGCGAGTACTTGGAGCCGGAGCCCCACCCGCCAAGCACCAGCCCATAGACGCCGAGGCTGCTGGCGGCCAGCAGGTACACGACGCCAACCGGCAGATCGGCCACCTGGAGCGGGATCTCCGCGCCGGCGATGTTGACCGTCGGGCCGAGCGGGATCAGCGCGAAAACGGCCAGCGCCGCGAAGAGCGAGATGGCCGGCGCCAATGGGAAGAGCAGCCGGTCGGCCAGGGCCGGCCGAATGTCTTCCTTGAAGAACAGCTTGATGGCGTCGGCGAGCGGCTGCAACAGCCCCTGCCAACCCACGCGGTTCGGTCCGACGCGCGCCTGCAGCTTGCTGAGCACCCGGCGCTCAAACCAGGTCATGTAGGCCATGGTCGTGAGCAGCCCGACGATGACGATCAGCGACAGGACCACGTCAACGGTCAGGTTGAACGGATCGATCATGCAGCCCTCTCTCGTGCCCGATGCCCGTCGGCCCGGCAGCGCCCGGCAGCAGGCACCCACCCAGGGCGAGCGGCGACTAGGATAGCGTGGTGCATTGTCATCAGGCGAGCGGCAGCATCAGGCGACCCTGTCGCCCGGTCCGCGTCTCCGTGATCGTGTAGGACGGGTGCGCGCCGGCCAGCGCCGAGCGGATCGACTTGAGGTCCGTCGGCGCGGAGCCGCCGAGCCGCTGCACCAGCGCGGCGATGGTCGCCCAGTCGGCTGAGACGCCGTGCGGCGGCAGGCCACCCGGCTGGAGCTGCTGCACCAGCCCTTCGAGGTTGGTGTACGACCCGGCCTGCTCGTAAGGGTGGGCGATGGGCAGCACCACCTCGACGCTGTCATCCTCGGGAGCGGCCCCGGCCGTCAGGACGATCTTCTTCGCCGCGCCGGTCGCGGGCCACGCCTCGTCGCCGAGCAGCAGCACCGTCGAGAACGCGCCGCCCGCCGCCCTTCCCGCTGCGCCGTCCGACGTGCGGTCGGCAGCGACGATGTCGCCGGCGAGGTTCAGCGCCCCCCGGCCGTTCACCGTCGTGGACGGCGCGCCGACCATCCCGCTCTCGGCGTTGGCGCCCAGGGCCGCCGCCAGCTTCTCCAACGTCGCCCGCGCCTTGGCATCGTCGGCGAGCCGCGCCCCGACCAGGAACGCGACCGGGCCAGTTCCGACCGCGGCGGCAGCCGCTGCGATGGCCTTGTCGGTCGGGGCTGTGCCAGCGTTGGCCTGCCGCCCCGTGACGGCGTCGAACCGATCCGCCTGCGTGCCGGCCTCGTGGGCCGCCAGCAACTTCTCGACGACGCCGATCTCCTCGCCGGCCGCCACTCGCAGCCAGTGAGCCGTGTCGCGGTAGAGGCCGTTGTCCGGCCCGATGGCCAGCAGCGTGCCGCCTCCGACCACCGCCTTGCGGAGCCAGAGCGCCAGCACCGAGACCTCCGTCCACGGATCGAAGCCGACCAGGACGATGGTCTTGCATGAGGGCAGATCCGCCACCTTGCCGGTGACGGTCCAGGATGGAGCCGCCCGCGGGGTGAACCCGACGCTCAGGCCGGGCAGCGCCGCTCGGAGGCCGTCCGCCACCAGCCACATCGCCTCGTTGGTGAGCTTCGGCGACGCGAGCGCGGCGCTGTTGCCACCCTTCAGCAGCTCAGCCGCGCGCGAGTACGCCGCCTCCCAGGATGCCGGCTGCAACCGACCGCCCTGGCGCACCAGCGGGGTCGCCAGGCGCTTGTCGCGCAACAGCGGCAACGTGTCGAAGCGGTCGTGGTCGGAAAGCCAGCCGTCGTTGACGGCCGGGTTGTCTCGGCCCCACAGGCGCAGGATCTGCCCGTCGCGGGCGTGGATCTCGGTGTTGCAGCCCAGCGAGCAGCCCGCGCAGATGCTCGGCGTCCGCTGCAAGTCCCACGGTCGAGACTTGAACCGGTACTGGCGGCTGGTGAGCGCCCCGACGGGGCACAGCTCGATGGTGTTGCCGCTGAACGGCGAGTCGAACGTGTCGCCTTCGAGCACGCCGATCTCGCTGAAGCCGCCTCGGTCGACGGCGGCCAGCGCCTCGTCGCCGGGGATCTCCGCCTGGAAGCGCACACAGCGGTAGCACATGATGCACCGCTCGCGGTCCAGCACGATGCGGTCAGACAGGATGTACGCCTTGTCCTTCTGCCGCTTCTCCTCGGTGAATCGGCTCGCGCCGAGGCCGAACTTGAAGGTGTTGTCCTGGAGCGGGCACTCGCCGCCCTTGTCGCAGATCGGGCAGTCGAGCGGATGATTCGCCAGCAGCAGTTCGAGGACGCCGTTCTGCGCCGCGATCACGTTCGGGCTGGCCGAGTTGACGACCATCCCCTCGCCGACCGGCGAGGTGCAGGCCGTCTGCAGGCGCGGCATCTTCTCGATCTCGACGAGACACATCCGACACGCGCCGACCGGTTTCAGCTTGGGGTGATAGCAGAAGATCGGGATCTCGATGCCGACGGTCTTGGCCGCTTCCACGACCAGCGTACCCTTCGGCACCTTCACCTCACGCCCGTTGATCGTGAGCGTGACGAGATCGCTCGGGGGAGGCGATGCAGTCATGCGGGGGGACTCCAGCGGCTGTTGAAGGAGTGGCCCGACCGAATGTGGTCGACGTACTCCTGTCGGAAGTTGCGAATCGTGGCGACCACCGGGCTGGTGGAGAAGTCGCCGAGCGCACACAGCACCTTGCCGCTGATCTCGCTGGAGACCGACAGCAGCAGATCCAGGTCCGACTCGCGGCCGCCGCCGTTCTGGATGCGGACCAGCGCCTTGTGCAGCCACTGGGTGCCCTCACGGCACGGGGTGCACTTCCCGCACGACTCCTTGCGGAAGAACTCGATCATGCGGGCAGCGGCCCACGGGATCGGGACCGTCTCGTCCAGCACGATCAAGCTGGCCGAGCCGAGCATCGTGCCAGCCGCCGCGACGGAGTCGTAGTCGAGCTTGGCATCGAGCTGCGCGCCGGTGGCGATCGGGGCCGAGATGCCGGCCGGCAGCACGCCCTTGATCTCACGCCCGCCGATCACACCGCCCGCGTAATGCTCGATCAGCTCGCGGAACGTCACCGAGCCGAGCGGCAGCTCGTAGTTGCCCGGCTTGTTGACCCGCCCCGAGACGCAGAAGATCTTCGGGCCGGTATTGCGCGGCGCGATGCCGATCGTGTTGTACCACTCCTGTCCGTTCCGAATGATGTGCGGAACGTTCGAGAGCGTCTCGGCGTTGTTGACGCAGGTCGGGCGGCGGTAGAGCCCCTCGACGGCCGGGAATGGCGGGCGGGAGCGCGGCATCGGCCGGCGGCCCTCCAGCGATTCCAGCAGCGCCGTCTCCTCGCCGCAGATGTACGCGCCGGCGCCCCGGAAGACGTGGATCCTGCTGTTGACCCCCGTTCCGAGCACGTTGTTCCCGAGCAGGCCGGCCTTCGTGGCCTCCTCGATGGCGGCTTCCAGGCGATCCGCCGCGACGGTGTACTCGCCGCGAATGTAGATGAACGCCTCTTCGCCGCCGATGGCGTACGACCCGATAGCGACCCCCTCCACCAGCTCGTGGGGGTAGATCTCCATGATCTCGCGGTCTTTGAACGTGCCCGGCTCGGACTCGTCGGCGTTGCAGACCATGTACTTCGGGCCGGGGATCTTCGGCACGAAGCTCCACTTGAGACCGGCCGGGAAGCCTGCGCCGCCGCGACCGCGCAGGCCAGCCGACTTCACCTCTTCGACGACGGCGGCCGGATCCATCTCCTTGATGGCTTTGACCCAGCCCTCATAGCCGCCCCGCGAGCGGTACTCCTCAAGCCACATCGGCTCCTTGCGGCCAGTATCCGGCAGCAAGATCGGTTTGTAGTCCGGCTTGACGAAGCCGACCTTCTCTTCAGGCGCCTTCTCGTCGATCATCGTGTGCTACGCCCCCGCCGCTGGCGGTGTGGCCCGCCCGTTGACGCCGCGCGCCGCCTTCAGCTCGTCGATCAGCGCGCGAGTGGCCTCGGGCGTCAAGTCCTCGCGGTACTCGTCGTTGAGGCGGCACATCGGCGCACGATTACAGGAGCCGAAGCACTCGTGCGTGCGGTGCAGCTCCAGCTTGCCGTCCGGCGTCGTCTCGCCGACGCCAATGCCCAGCCCCTGGGAGAGGGCTTCGAGCAGCGTGTCCGCGCCGCGCAGCGCACACGGCAACTGCACGCAGACCTCGACCTTCATATCCACACGGTGCTCGGTGTTGAGCATCGAGTAGAACGTGGCCAGCTCGTTGGCCGACGCCGAGGACACGCCAACCAGGTCGGCGACCTCGGAGATCGCCTCGGGCGGCAGCCAGCCGACCTGGCGCTGCGCCAGCTTGAGGGCTGGCAGGAGCGCCGTGCGGGTCTGGGGATACTTCCTGACCTCGATCAGGATCTTGTCGCGGGTCTCTTCTGAAAGCAGCATCGAGCGCTCGCCGCCTATCTATCGACCTCGCCCATGACCGGGTCCATGCTCGCGATGACGGCAATCAGGTCTGCCACCAGCGCCCCCCTGGCCATAAGCGGGATAGCCTGCACGTTCGCGAAAGTCGGCGCCCGCTCGTGCACGCGGACCGGCTTTCCAGAGCCGTCACTCACGATGTAGAAGCCGAGCTCGCCGCGCGGCGACTCAACCGGCACGTACGCTTCGCCGGCCGGCGGCTTGATGCCCTCGGTGAACAGCTTGAAGTGATGGATCAGCGACTCCATCGACGTGCCAAGCTCCTCACGCGGCGGCGGCATCACCTTGCGGTTCGAGGTCCGCACAGAGCCGCCCGGCATCCGCTTCAGCGCCTGCTTGGCGATCTTCACCGCCTCGCGCAGCTCGGCCACCCGCACCTTGTAGCGGGAGTAGCAGTCGCCGCCGTCCGCCACGATAGCGTCGAAGTCGTAGGTCTCGTAGCCCAGGTACGGGTTTGTCTTCCGCAAGTCCTGCGCGACACCTGACGCCCGCAGCGGCGGTCCGCTGACGCCCCAGGCAATCGCGTCCTCCGGCTTGAGGATGCCGACGCCGATCATCCGCTCCTTGAAGAGCGGATTGTTGGTCAACAGCGACTCGTACTCGTCGATGTTCTTCGGCATCTCGTCCAGGAACGCCTCGCAGGCCGTCAGCCACTCCGGCTCGAAGTCCGAGGCGAGGCCGCCCGGCCGAATGAAGCTGGTCATCATCCGCTGGCCGGTCAGCCACTCGAAGAGATCCAGCAGCTTCTCGCGCTCGCGGAGGCAGTAGAGGAAGACCGAGCTCGCCCCCAGGTCGAAGCCGGCCGTTCCGACGAACACGAGGTGCGAGTTGATCCGCGTCAGCTCGGCCAGCAGCACCCGACCGACCGTCGCCCGCTCGGGGATCTCGCAGTCGAACAGCTTCTCGATGCTGAGGCAGTAGGCCAGGTTGTTGCCCATCGGATTGAGGTAGTCCATCCGATCCGTGAGCGTCAGGCCGTGCAGGTACGATTTCGCCTCGAACGTCTTCTCGATGCCGGTGTGCAGGTAGCCGATGACCGGCTTGCACGAGACGACGACCTCGCCGTCCAGCTCCAGCTCCAGGCGCAGCACGCCATGGGTGCTGGGGTGCTGCGGCCCCATGTTGATGTGCAGCGTGTTGCTCGTGCGCCGCGCTTCGATTGCCATCGTCAGCCTCGCAGCTCGTTGCCGCCGCCGGTCCCGTAGACCTCACGGGTGACGGTGAAATCGACCTGCTCGCCGCCTATCGGGTAGTCACGGCGCAGGGGGTGACCTTCCCAGTCGTCCGGCATCATCAGGCGCGTCAGGTTCGGGTGCCCCTCGAAGGTGATCCCGAAGAGGTCGAAAACCTCGCGCTCGTACCAGTCGGCTCCCGGGAAGACCTCGGTGACCGTTGGCACGGCGTCGTCCGTCTGCGTCTTGATACGGACCCAGCGGCGGTCCACCATCGAATAGAGCAGGTACTGCAACTCGAAGCGCGGCTCGACGTTCGGCTCGTCCACCGCCGTCACATCCAGCCAGCGCACGTAGTCGAGATCGTCGCGCAGGCGGCGCAGCGTCTCGACAAGCTGATCTGGCCGCACCAGAAGGTAGGGGATGCCGTCCTGGGAGACCCCATGCACGGCGTCGGGAAACGCCTCGGTCAGCGACTCTTCGGCAACGGTCATCGCTAGCGAAGCCCCTTCCCGATATCTTGCTTGAGCTTGATGATGCCGTCGATCAAGGCCTCCGGTCGGGGCGGGCAGCCAGGAATGTAGACGTCCACCGGCACCACGTTGTCGACGCCCTGCACCAGCGCGTAGTTGTTGAACACGCCGCCGCACGAGGCACAGTCACCCATCGCGATGACCCACTTCGGCTCGGGCATCTGGTCGTAGATCTCTCGGAGCACCGGGGCCATCTTCTGCGAGACCCGGCCCGACACGATCATCAGGTCGGCCTGACGCGGGCTGGCCCGGAAGACCTCCGAGCCGAACCGCGCGATGTCGTAGTGGGCTGCCGACGCCGCCATCATCTCGATAGCGCAACAGGCCAGCCCGAACGTCGCCGGCCAGAGCGACGTCTCGCGGCTCCAGTCCGCGAGCTTGCCGAGCAGGAAGCCCGGCGACGCGTCTCGCACATGGCCGCCGCGATTGGCGGCCATCGGAAGCTCCATCGTCATGCGGTTACCGCCATTTCAGCGCGCCACGGGCGCGTGCGTAGACGTATCCAACGCCGAGCACTGCGAAGAACCCGGCGATGGCGATGATCCCGGTCCACCGCAGCTCGCGAACGAGGATGGCCCAGGGGTAGAAGAACAGCGCTTCCACGTCGAACACGAGGAACAGCATCGCGACCAGCGCGAAGCGTACGGGCCATCGGTGCTCGGTGCTCTCGACCTCGGAGACGCCGCACTCGTACGGGCGATACTTCGCCTCGGACGGACGCCTCGGGGAAAGCAGACCAGAGATGGCGACGATGACGGTGACAATTGCCGCCGCCAGGAACAGGTACACGAACAGCCCGGTGTAGTCAGACACTGAAGGAACCTCGAAACTGGCTCGTCGTCGGGGACGCCACGCGTGCCGCGCGTTGAACGGCCAGTGTCCTTCCGTGCACCAATGCCGGCTGGACTCGCCTGGAGAGCCCCTTCATCGCTCGTTTCCGAGGCAGTATAGACCTGCCTCACAGACGTGGGCAACGGCCCCCGGGCATGCCGGGCTGGCCACCGCCGCGCCGTGAGCGTAGCAGGATGGTCCGCTCACGTCAACGCCGCGCGCCCACGTTCAGCGGTACACTAGTCTTTGTAGAGTGATGCTCTTTTAGAAAGACTACCGTGGTCGACTCACTCCCGCCAGAATTTCCGTCAAGCGACCCTGAGACCCTGCGGCAGATCAGCCTCGGCATCGCCTCGACGTGCGCAGGATTCAATCTGCGCCGGGCCTCCCGAGCCGTGACCCAGCATTTCGATCGCGCCCTGGCCGCGGTCGGCATCCGCTCCACCCAGTTCACCATTCTGAGCGCCCTGGCGCTCGCCGGCTGGGTGACCACCAACGACCTGGCGCACGGGCTGGTCATGGATCGGACGACCTTGACCCGGAATCTGAAGCTGCTGCGGACCGATGGGCTGATCGAGGCCCGCCCCGCCCAGGGCAGCCGCCAGATTCAGTTTGGCCTGAGCGATCCCGGGCGCGACCTGCTGGCACGGGCGATCCCCCGCTGGCGCGACGCCCAGGACGGCATCGTTCAGGCGTTTGGCGACACCCAGTGGCCCGGCATGGTGCAGGAACTGGGCCGGCTGGTGAAGGGCACGCTGGCGCTCGGGTCGGATACAGAGGCGCTGGCAGGCGCGGGTGCCGCACGCCGAGGCGTTCAGGCGATCGGGGCGCCGAGCCGCTCCGGCTGAGTCACCGGCCGCCGCCCGCCAAGATCGCCGCGCAGCAGCGCCGCGGGCAAGGGCAGGCAGTCACACCAGCCAGTAGAACGTGTGATCTATCCGTAACGCTCAGGGGCTTGCAGAACATCTGTTCGTATCGTAGGCTGGGAGTGTGCATATGCACGCCGCCGCGGCGGCCACGACCATGCAGCTACTCCATCCTCGTGGCGTGGTCGCCGCACTCCTCGCGGCGCGCTGTGGAGGCCTCCATGCCCCGACCTGTTCATTTCGAGCTCAGCGTGTCGGACCCGGAGAAGGCCCAGGCGTTCTACTCAAAGCTCTTCGACTGGCGGTTCCAGGAATTCTCGGGTGACCCGAACATGAAGTACTGGATGGTCACCACCGGCCCGGACGGCGAGGCCGGCATCAACGGCGGCATGCTGATCCGCCAGGACGGCATGCCGCCGGGGACCACCAACACGATGGGCGTCCCCTCGGTAGACGCCGCTGTCGAGGCCATCAGGTCCGCTGGCGGGACGATCTGCCTGGAGAAGATGCCGGTGCCCGGCATGGGCTGGGTGGCCTACGCGCTCGACCTGGACGGCAACATGTTCGGCGTCTTCGAGATGGACAGCAACGCGAAGTAGGTCAGATCCCCCAGACCCCCGCCCCCTCTCCGTCGACGGGAGAGGGGGGTCCGGGGTCCGGCATCCGCCGTTCGCCGCCGGGCGCGAGCAACGTCGCTGCGCGCCGCCGACCTACTCGCGCTCGACGATGGTGGCCGTCGCCTGCCCGAAGCCGACGCACATGGTCTGCAAGCCCACCGCCTTGTCCTGCCGCTCCAGCTCGTAGAGCAGCTTGGTCAGCAAGATCGCGCCGGTGGCCCCCAGCGGGTGCCCGAGTGCAATCGCGCCGCCGTTCGGGTTGACCTTCGCCATGTCGGGTTCCAACTCGCGCGCCCAGGCCAGCACGACCGACGCAAACGCCTCGTTGATCTCGACGACGTCCACGTCCGACAGCGCCATGCCGGCCCGGTCCAGCACCTTGTGGGTGGCGGGGATCGGGCCGGTCAGCATCAGCAGCGGGTCCGAGCCGACGACGGCCGTCGAGCGCAGCCGGGCGCGCGGACGCAGCCCGAGCTGGGCCGCCTTCTGTCGAGAGGTCAGCAGGAGCGCCGCTGCCCCGTCCGAGATCTGGCTGGCGTTGGCTGCAGTCGCGGTGCCGCCGGCGTCGAAGGCCGGCTGCAGCGCCGCCATCCGTTCCAGCGAGGGCGGCATCCGGATGCCCTCGTCCTGCTGGAAGGGGACAGCTGCGCCGTCCGGCCCGGCCACGTCCACGGTCACGATCTGCGACGCGAAGCGGCCGGCCGCGCGGGCTGCGCCAGCCTTCAAGTGGCTCTCGAAGGCGAACTGGTCCAGCTCCTGCCGCGACAGGCCCCAGCGCTCGGCGATCAGGTCGGCTGAGGTGCCCTGGTTGGTGCTGATCTCGACATCCGAGCGCCCGGACAGCTTCTGGCTCCAGGTCTGGGGGTAGTCGGCGGCCAGCGGCACCCGCGACATCGACTCGACGCCCCCGGCGATGACCACGTCGGCCTGTCCGCTGGCGATAGCCTGCGCCGCGAAGTGGACAGCCTGCTGACCCGAGCTGCACATCCGGTCCAGGCTCACGGCCGGCACCTCGACAGGGAACCCGGCCTCCAGCACAGCCAGCCGCGCGACGTTCGCGCCCTGCTCCCCGATCTGCGCCACGCAGCCGAGGATCACATCATCCACCAGGCCGGCATCGATGCCGGCGCGCGCCACCAGCGCCGAGAGCGTCTGCGCCATCAGCTCGTCAGGCCGCACGTCCTTGAGCGATCCATTCCGTCGTCCGATGGGCGTCCGCACGGCCTCCACGATCACCACGTCGTCGAGCTGACCGGCCATCACACTTCTCCCAGCAGTCGGCGCTGACACGGCCGCTGCCCACGGCGATAGTCTAGCCCGGCCGGCTACTCCCGGCGGACCGTTCGCCCACCGCAGGGGTCGGCGGCCGGATCCGAGCCGAGAACAAACGCCTCGCTCGCGGAGGACACGCCGGCCTTCGTGGCCGTGGCCGGCGTCACCAGCACCCGCACGCGGCCACGAACGTCGGCGGGGACAGTGAGCGAGTCGGCGGCGGCAGCCTCGGCCAGTGTGCAGACGCCGCCGTCACCAGTCACCCCTTCAAGGCGGAGCCGCGTGCCCCGCTCTGGCACGCCCTCCTGGTGACGGTACTCGTAGCGCACACGCAGGACGGTCTGACCGTTGCGCACCTCGGGGGTCACGTCGACACGCCGACGGCCGGCCCCGCCTCCGAGCGGCGCGAGGAAGGGCGGGAAGTCCCAATCCAGGCGCACGATGGCCCAGGAGTCGTAGGGCGAGGTGTCGCGGGCCACCAGCTGGTGCTGAAGGTACGGCTGGCCGCCCGCCGCGGCGTTGGCGACCAGTGGGACGCTGCCGCACCCGTCGATCTCGTCGGCCTGATCGGTGACACGCTGCAGGATGGTGAACGTGACCGGCGGGCGCGCACAGACAAACAGGTCAGGCTTGAGGTAGGCGGGATTCGTTCTACCATCGGCCAGCCAGAGATACTCCTGCCTGCCGACGTCGACACGATACCCATCGTCCGTCAGCTCGATCTCGTCCAGGGCAAGCGTCGTGTTGATGTAGCCCCACTCACCGGTGAGGATGGTGAACGGGGCGACGTAGTTGTTCGACACGAGGCTCTGCCCCTTGAACGGCGGCTGACCCAGCAGCTTGACCCACAAGAATGCGTCTGGCGGAAAGAGCCGCACCTGTACGAGCTGCACGTGGAGCCAGAACCCGACCAGGACGGCGAGCGCAACCACCAGGAACCCGGCTCGGACCAGCGGGGCGATGTGTGAGAGCGGCGCCCTGGGAACGGTCGCGCCGGACAGCCGGCGCCGCGCGAACGCTGCGGTGCGGAGCGTCGCCGCCAGCAGCAGGCAGATGCCGATCCCCACGGCTACATTGAACACGAACACGGCAAGCGGTGCGTAGCGGCTCAGGTAGCCGCTGTACACGTATCCTGGCGAGATCAGGTAGACCGCCGAGTAGGCCAGCAGCCCGCAGACCACGTATGACCCGACGCCCTTGAGTCGAGCCGCCCATTCCGGCCCGAGCACGCGGCCCGGCCCGAGCAGGGCCAGGGCCGCTGCCAACGCGCACAGGATCAGCGTGGTCAGGCGCAGCAGCCAGACCGGCGCGGCGAGGTGCATCAGGCGATGCCAGATCGGGAGGTTGCTCTCCAGGTAGAGGTACGGCTGCTGGCGCATCACCAGGACAATGGTCAGCAGCAGCGCCACGGTGAGCGCCACCCGCGGCAGCGACAATCGCCCCAGCTCCGCCAGCAGCGAGCGCCAACCGCGCTGCCCATCCCAGGCGGCCAGCCCGACCACGCCAACCAGGCCGCCGAGCACCACCCAGCCCAGGCCGCCCGTCCGCTGCGCGAACGAGGCCCCGGTCATCCCCTGGGCCAGAAACGCCTCGTCGCGGAGGACTGCGAGCAGCACGAAGACGGTGGTCGATCCAAGCGCGGCCAGCACGACGCCCCCGCGCGCCAGCATGCTGGCGGACGCCTCGTTCGGGCGCTCTGGGAGGCGAGCACGCCGGCCCATCCGCGCGTGCACCCACTCGACAGCATCCCCAGCCAGTCCGACGCCCCACCCGGCCAGCACGATCCCCACCTGAAACACCACGAACGGGCTGTACCACTGGAGATGCAGCGTGGTGAGCAACAGCGTGAACTGCTCGACCGTTCGAAACGAGCGGGCATCCACGACGTTCTGCCAGAAGACGATCTTGTGGCGCAGGAAGAAGTCCACCATGTAGGCCATCAGCGCCGGGTCGGAGGCCGCCGCGTTGCGTGCCGTAAAGGTCAGGCGAAAGTCCTCGACGGCCACGGCCCACCCGAAATGGAGGGTGAGCTGCGCGGCCAGCACCCCGACGCCGACCGCCGCGCCGAGCGCCTGGAGCGTCCAGCTCAGCAGCAGGAGTTTCGGCCGCCGCAGGTAGCGCCAGCCGGCGAACAGGCCGGCGAAGACCGCGACGAAACCGGCGAAGACCAGCTCGTAGTAGAAGACGGCCGCAAACAACGCCGCCAGCGCCAGGGCCGCCCGGCGCGCCCTCGCCTCGCCAAGCTCGCAGACGCAGGCCAGCACCCCGAACACGAAGACGAAGTGCCACACGCGGTACGTGACGGCGATCCATTGCGCCACGAACAGGTAGTCCGTTACCAGCACCAGGCACACGACCGTTGCGAAGAGCGGCCCAACCAGACGCCAGAAGAGGCGATACACCAACGCAAACGTCAGGCCGCCGACGAGCAGCGTCGTCAGGCCGATCTGGCTTTCGATGGTCCGCGCGCCGAGCACATAGAGCACGAACGCGAACAGCCGCGGCACGTTGCCCTGGTGGGTGTGCAGAAAGGCGTGCGCCTCCGGGTGCGGGCTGGACGCCTCGTCGGTCAGGCCGGCCGTTCCACGGATATCGAAGTGGTAGAGGTTGTAGGCGTGCCAGAGGCTGGAAAATGACTCGTTGTTGTCGGTGACATAGGGAAGGAAGTCGCTGGCGAGCAGCATCCACCCGAAGATGGCCAGGAAGGCGACGGCAACCGCCAGCGGCCCGATGGAGGCAAGCGATACGACTCGGGCTGGCGAGCGGGGGCCGCCTGGCATCAGCGGTGACCCGGCCCTGGACGCGACGACCTCAGGCACGGCCGGCGAGTATACGGGAAAGGCCAAACACCCACTGCGCGTTGCCGCCCCCGGCAGGCTACTCGGGCCGCACGGTCTTGCCCCGACAGGGATCGGCGTTCGAATCGCGTCCGAGGACGAATCGAGCGCTGTCGTAGCTCGGGCCAGCCACCGCCGCCGTGCTCGGCGTGACGACCACCCGCATGCGCCCGCGCATACTCGACGTCGGGAACAGCGTCTCTGTCGGGCCAGATTCGAGCAGCGTGCAGACGGCACCATCGCGCCGAAGACCTTCCAGCACGATCCGCGTGCCGGACTCAGGCACAGCCTCCTGGTGCATATACTGGTACCGGAGGCGCAACGTCATCTGGTCGCCGATCTCCACGCGCTCAACATCCACGAAGCGGCGGTTGGCGCCGTCACCGAGCGGAGAGAGGTACGGCGGCACGTCCCAGCGCGTTCGCACAATGGCCCAGGCGTCGCGCGGCGAGGGATCGCGGTCGATCAGCTCGAACTGGAACGGCGACGACCGCTCACCGGCGGCGATCTCCACGATCCCGGACGCACCGCAGGTGTAATTCTTCGCGACCGTGCCTTGTTCGCGCTGCAGCACGGCCGCAAGGCTCGGCAAACGCATACAGACGAACAGGTCCGGGGAGGCGTAGGCGGGGTTCGTCGCCGCGTCGCGCAGCCAGAGGTACGTCCCCGTTCCACGGGTGAACGTGTAGCCACGATCGGTCAGCTCGAAGCTGCTCGCGGCCAGCTCCTCGTCGATGTAGCCCCACTGGCCCGTATACCACGTCGCCGGCGCGATGTATGAATTGGATACCAGCGAGAGACCCTTCAGCGGCGGTTCACCGAGCTTCTTGAGGAAGAGGTAGCCCGTCGGGGGGACGAGCGCGATCTGTTCCACCTGGACGTGGATCCACGAGCCGACCAGGAAGGTCGCCCCGGCCGCCGCCATGCCTGCGCGAATCAGACGCATCTGCAGCTCGCCGTTCGGAACAAGCGCCGCCGAGCGCCTGGCAGTCTGCAAGGCCCGCACAGCCTGGATCGTCGCGCCTGCCACCAGATAGACGGCCACTGCCACCAGGACGTTCAGCACGAAGACGGGCAGCGGAGCAAGGCGGGTCAGATAGCCGCTCAACACGTACCCAGGAGAGATCACGTAGACGGCGGCATAGGCCAGCGACCCACACACCAGATACCCGACGATGCCCCGAAGCCGTGTCCCCTCGGCAAGGCCGAGCACACGCTTCGGTCCGCCGAGCGCCAGGGCGACGGCCAGTCCGATGACGAGCGCCGCGCCGGCGATATTCACCACGGCAGGCATCCTGTCCTGGAAGAAACCGTGCCAGAGCGGCTCATACTCGGCGTCGTACCAGCTCGGCTGGCCGCGGATGATCGGCAGCGCCCCGTACAGCAAGATCGCCCCCGCTACCAACCGCGTCGGGCGCACTGATCCGATGGCTGCCATCACTCCACGACGATGCCGTGCACCGGTCCAGCCGGCCAACGCCGCGCCCGCAAGTATCGGCAGCAAGAGCAGCCAGCCGAGGCCGCGCGTCCGCTCGACCAGCGACCAGCCGGTGCCGCGGAGTCCGAGGAACGCGCCGTCCCAGAACACAGCCACGCCCAGGGCCACGGCTCCGACGCCCATCACCATCGCCGTGAGCACGATCCATTCAAGTGAGCGCGCGCCGGCCCAGCGGTCTCCGTCGATGCGTGAAGCATCGGCATCAAGGTTTGGCGGGCGGTGTCCAAGCCACGATAGGAACAGGTCACCGCAGACGCCCAGTGTCCATCCGGCCATCAGCAGCACGGCCAGGAGTGTGATGAGGGGGCTGTACCACTGCAGATGCCAGGTGCTCAGCAGCGAGAAGAACTGCTCGACGGTCCGCATCCAGCGCACATCGACGATGTTCTGCCAGAAGACGATGTGGTGATCGCGGAAGAACGCCGTCATCGTGTCGCGCACGACGGGGTCCATCGCGGCGGCGTTCCGCGCGCCAAACGTCAGGCGGAAATCCTCCAGCGCCACGTCGGGCCCGAAGTGCAGCGACAGTTGAACGGCGAGCGTTCCCACGCCGAGCACCGCGCCCAGTACCTGGAGCGTCCAGGTCAGCATGAGCCGGACCGGCCGACGCCAGTGCTGCCAGAGGGCAAACAGCCCCGTGAAGACGGTCACGAAGCCCGCGAATACCAGCTCGTAGTAGAAGGTCAGGGCGCAGAGCGTGAGCAGTCCCAACGCCCATCGGAGGGGCCGGGGTCCGCCCAGCTCGTAGGCGCACAGCAGCGCGCCAAAGACGAAGACGAAATGCCAGATACGATAGGTGACGACAAGCCACTGACCGACAAAGAAGTAGTCGGTCAGCAGGACGAGGCAGGCAATCGTCGCGAAGAGCGGTCCCACCAGCCGCCAGAAGAGGCGAAAGGCCAGCGCGATCACCAGTGGCCCGATCAGCAGGGTGGTGAACGCGATCTGGGTCTCGATGCTGCGCGCGCCCAGGACGTAGAGCACGAAGGCGAACAGGCGCGGCATGTTGCCCTGGTGCGTGTGAACAAACGGGTGGGCGTCTGGATGCGGGCTGGACGCCTCGTCCGTCAGACCGGCGCTCTGGCGGACATCAAAGTGATAGAGGTTGTAGGCGTGCCAGAGGCTGGAGAACGACTCGTTGTTGTCGAAGACGTACGGGAGGAAGTCCGACGCGACGAGCATCCACCCGTACAGCACCAGGAACGCAACCAGGACAGTTGCGAACCCGGCGCGCGCGCCGCGCCACTGGCGAATTGCAGCGGATGGCGTCGGCGAGGCGGGTTCTGGCGCCGGTGCGAGACGTATCGACACGAGGCGCGAGTATACGGAGTAGCTCCTGCCATGCGCCCTGATTTCCGGCCAGATACGTGACACCGACATGACATTGAGAGCGCCACCCGACCCGACGGTCCGGCGGCGCGGGCGCCAGGCGAGGAAGCAGATGAAGGGAACACTACCGGCGGCGGAAGAACTCGCCGACCGACTCGACGATCCAGTTCTGCTGCTGCTCGGACAACTCGGGATAGAGTGGCAGCGACACGATCCGCTCGGCCTTGGCTTCGGCGATCGGGAACGCGCCGCGCTGCAAGTCCAGGTGGGCGTAGGCCGGCTGCAAGTGCAGCGGGATCGGGTAGTGAATGCCGGTGTCGATGCCGCGCCCGTCAAGCCAGGCTCGGAGGTCGTCCCGCGGCGCCGCGTCCACTTCCACCACGTACAGGTGGTACACCGCGTACACGTCGGCTCGTGGAAGAACGGGCTGCACGCCAGGAAGCGCGGCCAGCAGCCGGTCGTAGCGGGCGGCGAGCCGGCGGCGGGCTTCGGTCCAGGCCGGCAGATGGCGCAGCTTCACCGACAGGATCGCCGCCTGCAGGCCGTCCAGCCGGCTGCCGTACCCGACCACGGCATGCTCGTACTTGCCGACGCGCCCGTGGTCCGACACCAGCCGAATCCTCTGGGCCAGGACGGCATCATCGGTGGTCACAGCTCCGGCGTCGCCATAGGCCCCGAGGTTCTTACCAGGATAGAAGCTGTAGGTGGCCGCCGCGCTGCCCTCGCCGACGGGGCGGCCGTCCTCCGACGCACCGTGGGCCTGGGCAGCATCTTCGACCACGAACAGCCCGTGCCGCTGGGCGATTCGCTGGATCTGCCGCATGCGCGCAGGCTGGCCGAACAGGTGAACCGGCACGATCCCGACCGTGCGCGGACCGATGGCCGCCTCGACTGCCGAGGGATCGATCAGGTGATCGCGCGGATCGATCTCGACGAGCCGCGGGCGGGCGCCGGTCCACTCGATGGCTTCCGCCGTCGACGTGAACGTGTTCGCAACGGTGATCACCTCATCGCCGGGCCTGACTCCCAGCGCCTTGAGGGCCACGAAGATCGCCTCGGTGCCGTTGGCGGCCCCGATGGCGTGCGCGCGGCCGGTGAAGCTGGCGAACTCCCGCTCGAATGCGTCGACGTATGGCCCGTGGATGAACGCGCTCCGGCTCATCACGGCCTCGACGGCCGGCAGGACCTCATGGCGAATCGCTGCGAACTGGGCGCCAAGATCGACGAGTGGGATTCGGGTGCCAGTCGCCACGGCCATGGGCGAAGGTCTCCAAAGAGGCGTAGGGCAGAGCCCGAGGGCCGCCCTCGTTGGTGACAACGAGCAACAGCGGAACAACGGGCCGCGTGAAGGTGCATGCGTGACGCAGACGAGACACACTCACCGTGTGCCGGCACCTGCTCAGGACGGCGCGCACGAGCAGCGCGTCCCGGCCCACGGCGACGGCGCGACCAGCCGCGCAGTTGACAGGAGGAGAATACAGACCGTATCGTACTCGACCGACCGGGGCGGAGGCGAGATGGGTCGAGCGCGCTCGATTTCGGTAGTCGTGCCAGCGTACAACGAGATGGGAAACCTCGAAGGTGCTGTGCGCGATGTCGTGCACGCGTTGCGGTCGTTTGACGAATACGAAGTCATCATCGTCAACGATGGCAGCAACGACGGCACGAAAGAAGTCGCCGACCGGCTGGCTGCGAGTCTGCCGAACGTCCGCGTCATCCACCACGAGACCAACAAGGGCTTCTCGGAGTCGTATCGCGCCGGCCTGCGGAGCGCCAGCATGTCGTACGTCACGTTCGTGCCGGGCGATCACGAAGTCGCTGTTGAGTCGGTTGTCGAGATCTTCGACGCCGTTGGGAAGGCCGATATCGTCGTCCCCTACCACGGCACGCCCTGGAACCGCGCCTGGCACCGCCGCATCCTGACCTGGATCTGCACGACACAGCTCAACGTGGCGTTCGGACGGCGGCTCAAGTACTACCAGGGGCCGGCGGTCTACCCGACGAAGCTGGCGCGAGTGCTGCCGAATCAGACGAAGGGCTTCTTCTTCGCGACCGAGATGCTGGTCAATGCCCTGATGCTGGGATACTCGATCGTCGAGGTGCCGCTGATCCACCGCGAGCGGACCTACGGTCAGTCCAAGGCGGTAGGTGGGTCCAATATCGTGAACGCGCAGATGACGATCTTGCGGCTCTGGTGGAACCTGCGGGTGCGTGGCGACACGATGGCTCGGCCACAGCTTGAAGATGAGACGCCAGCGGCGCCGACGGCGAGAACGGTGCGCACTTAGAGCACCGGCAGGGCGCTCGCCCGCGGCCGAACCCGGCGGCGCACGCCTCGTGTCGGGCGGGTCGTCGGGCGCGCGCGGTCAGACACACATCATGCCCGTCTGGACTACGGACGAGACGACACGTCGGCGCTGGCGAGCCGTACCGCCGGTCGCTCATCCAGAAGCAAGCCAGCGCCAGCCTAGAGGAGTCGCTCACGCAATGCCGATCAAGTACAGCGCCAGACTCGGTGCGCTCGACACCTGGAAGAACGACCTCGCGATGAGCGTGCGGCGCAGGGTGTTTCGGCAGTTCTGGCGGATCATGCAGCCGACTCCGAACCTGCGCGTCGCCGATTTCGGCGTCTCCGGCCACCGCGACCACCCGGCTCACTACTTCTTCGAGAGCCTCTACCCCTGGAAAGACAGGCTGACGGCCATCGGGCAGGCCGCCGAAGATGCCAGCTGGTTTCCAGAGCAGTTCCCCGGCCTGACCTTCCTCGAAGCGGACCTGCGCTCGATCCCGGTGCCGGACAACCACTTTGATATCGGCATCTGCAACGCCGTGGTCGAGCACGCCGGCGTCTACGAGCAGCAGGTGGCGCTCGTGCGCGAAGTCTGCCGCGTCGCCAGGAAAGTGATGTTCACCACCCCGAACAAGGATTTCCCCGTCGAGGTGCACACGTTCGTGCCGCTGGCACACTGGCTGCCCGGCGAGCAGTTCTACGCGGTCCTCAAGGCCATCGGGCAGAACGAGCTTGCGAGCGTCGAACAGTTGAACCCGCTTGACGAGAAGACCTTCCTCAGCCTGTTCCCGAACAGTCGTGACACCACGATGGTGCAGGCCGGACTGCCCCTGCTGCGGACGAACCTCGTCTGCGTCTCGACCGCGCGCGACGCCTGACTGACGACGGCCGCGGCCGCCGGCCGCGCCGTCTCGGCGCTGCCAACCAGTTCAACGTTACGGATAGCGGCCCGCGTACACCTCAACGGATCCGATGTCGAGCCGGTCGCCCGGGCGGCCGCCGACCAGCTCGACCAGCGTTGCCACGCGCTCACCGTCGTACTGGTCGCCTTCGAGGTGGACAACCAGCCGCGCCCACTGCCCGGTGGCCGGGATCGCGGCAACGTCGTCGCCAGACGACGTGGTAACGGCGACCGAATTCCCGGATGCGGCCCCGCCGACGCGCAGTTCGATTCTGCCCAGCCCCGTCGCCCGAACCATCGCCACGACCGTTGCCGTGCCGCCGTCGTCAAGGTCGTCGCGATCGAAGCCGGCCCGCACGCCCAGTCGCCGGTCAGCCGCACGACCCGACAGTTGCAGCCAGCTTGTCACGCCACGGCCGTCGTCCGGTCCGGCGCCGCGCTCGACGACCGTCTCCGGCCGTGCGAGGACATCCCAGCCGCGAATCGAGCTGTCGTCCTGGAGACGCAGCGACGGGTTGCGGTTCATCGCTCGTGGTTGCTGGTCCAGCACCCAGCGACCATCCCGGCGGGTCAGGATCACGCCAGCCTCGCTGCGCCCGGCCGCCGACACCCGAACCGAGCGCCCATCCTCTGCGCGCAAGCGCACGAGCCGCCCGTCTGGGTCCATACGCCAGAGCTCATGGCTGTCGGCGGCGAAGGCGACCTCGCCGGCCTGCAGCGGTCGGCGTGGCTCGTTGCGCCAGTTGGCCGGCTGCCTCGCACGCAGACCGGCCGCCGAGGTGGCGAACGCGATCTGGGCAGGCGGCACGTCGAGCGGCTCGTCAGACACGCGATAGCAGGCGACCTGGACGACATCTGCAACTGGAAGCCGCAGCGGACAGTCGAAACCGGCCAGCGACACGCCGAACGTCTGCGTCAGCAACGGTTCGCCGCCCGTTGGCTGATCGGGCGGCGCAAGCAGTGTGTACAGCACCTTCTCGAATGGATCGAGATCGACGGGTAGCTGAATCGGCGTCCCACCCAGAAAGTACGCGCGGTCCGGCACGAGCGACGCCACGAACAGACTGGCGCCCCACACGCTCGACACCCCGATATCGGTGCCGCCCTTGAAGATGGCGCTGTCTCGGGTCAGCGGACGCTGCGAATTCGAGACGGTGAGAATCGCCGTGCGGCCAGGATGCGCCCGCTCGAAATCGTCCAGTGCCTGCTGCACCGCCGTCGAGCGCCGGAAGGATTCGAGCGTGACCTGCATCCCGGTGAACACCCAGAGGACGACCATCGCCAGCGCTCCCCCGCCGACGATGGCGGATGCAAGCGCAGGGCCGTGCGCGCCTGCCAGCCTTCGAGGGTCTGGTAGCCGCAGCGCGAGCCAGCGGTTGCGGCAGGCCGGCGCGCCAACACACACGGCCCAGAGCGCCAGTACCGTCCAGGCGTAGCTGAACACCTCGATAAAGGACGTCGGCCCGTCGCGTCGCCAGAGAAACAACAACGACGCCGCGCAACCGGGCAAGCAGACGAGCGCGATTGACCGAGGCCGCAGGAGCAGCGCGGAGACCGCCAGCACGACCGGCGCAACCGCGAGCCACTGTGACGTCCAGACGGCCTGCGGCCCACCCAAGCGTCCCAGGTACCAGGCCAGAAACGTCGTACGCTCTCCGCTCTCATTGGCGCCGGCAAAGCCGCGCAGCATCTCGAAGAAGCGCGGTATGGACGCGGCGTCACCGGCATTTCCTGCCCAGATCCATGCCACCATGAGCACCGGTGCGAGGAATGCGACCACGGTAACCGCCATGATGCGCTCAGGCCAGCCCCGTGCCCGCGCGAGCAGCAAGAGCAGCGGCGGTCCGATGAAGATCGCCAGCGTGACTTTGAGTCCGAGTGCTGCCCCGGCCAGCACCCCGACCAGGATGGCCCAGCCCAGCCCGCCTGGCTCGGGGCGGCGGGCGAGTCGAAGGGTCAGGCCGAGCACGACCAGCGCGAGGGCGTAGATCCACGGGTAGTAGTCCGGGAGGATCACCGAGTACCCAAACGCAAAGGAGCCATCGAAGATCGCGCAGAGCAGCGGTACGAGGATCAGCAGGCGGCCTGCCAGCGAGCGAATCGGGCGGAGCGCCCAGGCGGCGGCCAGGGCGGTCGCGAGGCCGCAGATGCCGGCCGCAAGATACGCCCAGATCTCCATCCGAGGCGTGATCTCGGTCACCGGGTGCCCGAGCGCCACAACCAGCAGCTGCACGCCCATGTGCAGCACGGTCATAACCTGACCTTGCGGCAGCCAGGGACGCTCGTCAGCGGTGAAGAGCAGCCGCAGACTGTGGAAGTAGCGGTAGCCGGTGCTCTCTTCGGTCATGCCGACCTGGGACAGTCCCAGGAGCCAGAGGGCGGTGATCGGCGTCAGGAGTACGCTGCCGGTGACGACGAAGACGCCAAGGTCTGCGAGCATGGACCTCCGACGCAGCGACCTTGCAGCGGCTCGCTCGTCTGGCGAACTCGGACGATCTTCGCGCGACGTTCCGTACAACATGTGCGTCTCGGCCAGCGCAAGTATGCACGCTCGCACGCGTCCGCCGCACCTCGATGTGCAAGCTCACCGGGGCTGCCGACCGCCGTAGCCCCCGGCGTCCTCGCCACCTGACTGGCGTGGAGACGGCCACAAACCTCGCTCCATCGCTACGTACGGAATTCGCTCAGGATCGTCGGTCAGGCGTATCGCCCCGCGCTAGCCGTGGTTGGTGGATGCCCGGAACCGGCGCAGGCGTCCATCGCGTGGCGCGCGGCGCTGGCCGGATGACGGGCGGGAGCAGGAGGTCCGCAACGGGAGGTCGACGGGCATGGTCGGGGCGGCGTCGAGCGGCACCTGATTGACACGGCGGGCCGACCAGAGGTCAGTCGCCATGACGCCGGGCACCGTGAACGGGGTCAGGTGCTCCCAATCGTCGTACTGGGCGGCAACCGTCTTGCCAGACAGACCACGGGCGGACGGCGAGAGCAGGTGGTGGACGCAGGCGACCACCTGCGCCAGCCGCGAGCCGTCGTCGTGGGCCACGTCGCGGATGACACGCTCGTACTCTGGGCCGGCGCGCTCGGGACCGGCCTCCAGTGTCTGGTCGTGGATCGGCGTCGGCACGAAGCCCGGCGCCACGCAGTTGATGGTGACCGTGGAGCCCGCCAGCTCCTCGGCCAGCGTTTCAGCCAGCCGTACCACGCCGGCCTTGGCGCAAGCGTACGCGCTGAAGCGGACGCGCGGACCGAACGCGCCGCCGCCGGCGAACAGGAGAATGCGGCCATCCGCTGACCGATGCACGAACGGCAGGAGCAGGCGAACGACGTGGTACGCGCCGACCAGCCCGATCTGAATCGCCTCGGCCCAGGCCAGGGGGTCAGTGTCTTCCAATGGGCCAATCGGGTTCTGGACGACAGCGCAGTGCACGATGCCGTCGAGGGCCGCGTCGCCAAGGGCGGCGCTGACCGTGTCGCTCAGGGCCTCGACGCTGGCGAGGTCGGCAACGTCCGTGGGAACGAAGGTGAAGCGCTCATGCGTCAGATCCGGCGCGGAGCGGGCCGCGCCAATCACGCGCGCCCCCTCTTCGAGCAGGGTCTGGGCGACGGCAAGGCCAATCCCACGCGAGCAGCCAGTGACCAGGACCGTCCGACGCACGGCGCATCTCCCGCACTCACGTCGTGGCGAGCGTCGCGCTCGCCACGCATCCCTGACCGACGACCGGAGTCGTCACGATACGGGGAGAAACGGGCAGCCCAGGCGATACGGGATCGCCCGCGCGTCGGCCATTCGTACCGGACGCGGCCGACGACAGTCCTGATGCAACCGGCGGCCGCTCCGCGACGAACTACGGTCGGGTCGGGGCTGCCTCGGCTTCGGCCGTCGGGGCTGCATGTCGCACGGCGCCAAGTGAGATGCCGAGCCGGGCCAGCCCGATCACCCCCAGGAGCGTCGAGGTCAGGTAGTAGGCCGCGTGATTCAGGATGGCGATGAGGACGGCCTGCGTGTCGTTGTAGCGCTCGGGGAACGGCGCGGCGAGGGCCTGCTGCCCGATCAAGTGGAAGACGCCGATGAACCCGGGGCTGGAGGGCAGGGCCACGCCCAGCGCCACGGCCACCAGGGCGAAGGCCGGCTCGATCGGGCCTGCGCCGGGCACGACCGCCTCGATGGCCGCCCAGAATCCGCCGACGCCCATCGCCCAGATCAGCACCGACCAGAGCACGATCTGTCCGACGACCCGAACATCGCGCAGGGGGTCGAGCGCGACGAGCAGGTGGCTCCATGAGTCCAACGCCAGCTGCTGGAAGCGGCCGGGCAGGCGATCTGCAATCGACTCGACCAGCCCGGTCAGGCGGCCGCCGAAGATCAGCAGGACGACCACGCCGATCCAGGCCACGGCCATCGCCGCGCCCAGCGCGAGGCCGGTCGCAGTAACCTGCCAGGGCACATCCATGACCAGCAGCAGCACGGTCATCAGCGTCAGGATGACGGCGAGGTCTACCGCCCGCTCCAGCACGAGGCTGGCCCCGACCTGCACCAGCGGGATGCCCACCTGCCGGCTGACGATCACCACGCGGCCGGCCTCGCCGGCCCGCAGTGGGAAGACGTTCGTCAGCAGGCTGCCGATAGACTGTGCCCAGAAGTACTCCATGCTGGTGCCGCGCCCGCCCAACAGCACCTTCCAGCGACAGCCGCGCGCCCACAGCGAGATGGCGACGGTCAGGCCGGCCACGGCAACCCAGGCCCAGTTGACCTGCGTCGCCGCCGCCGACAGCTCGGAGATCGGGGCGTTGCGGATGGCAAGCCAGAGGCAGATGGCGCTGACCACGAAGCCGAGGCCGATCTTGATACTGGTCCCCAGCCGCCCGCTCATCGGCGCGCCCCGAAGTTGGCCCAGGCCTCGCTGAGGGCGGTCCGCAGCGAGCCTTCCGGCAGGTTGACGATGTTCACGCGGCGCATCGTCCAGAGATCCGACCGGGTGATGTCGGCCAGCCGCTCGGCAAACGCCTGGGTGCGCCAGGGGTCGAAGTTGGCGCTGATCGTCTTGCCAGTCAGCCCGCGCATCCTGGCCGACAGCAGCAGCCCGACGCACTGGACGACCGTCGCCAGCGACGCGCCGCCCTCCGCCAGCACCGCCTTCGTGCGCTGGTAGTGGAGCGCCCCGGCCTTCTCTGCGCCGACCGCCAGCGTCTTGTGGTGGGCTTCGGTCGGGACGAAGCCGGGCGCCACGGCGTTGACGGTGATCCCGCGCGGGGCCAACTCCGCCGCCAGGCACTCGGTGAGCCGGACGACGGCCGCCTTGGAGCAGGCATAGGCGCTGTAGTTCGGGAACGGGCTGAACGCACCGCCGCCGGAGAAATTCAGGATGCGGGGGTCGTCGGAGCCGGCCAGCAGCGGCATCAGGTGTTTGGTGACCAGATAGGTGCCGAACAGGTTCGTCTTGATGGTATCCAGCCACTCGGCGCTGTCGGTCTGGTCGAGCGGACCGATGGGCCCGAAGGTGCCGGCGCAGTTGAGCAACACGTCAACGGTCGACGTCCGCCCCGCCAGCCATCGCGCGAACGCCTGCACCTGAGACTCGTCCGCGACGTCGCAGACGTAGCCCTGCGCCACGGTGTTGTTATCAGTCACGGCGTCGAGTCGATCCTGGCGGCGGGCGCAGACGTAGACGGCGTGGCCGGCCTTCGCCAGCGATGTCGTCAGCTCCGCGCCGATACCCGAGCTGCCGCCAGCTACCACCACCGTCAACGGCTTCTCGGCGGGCGGCAGCAGCGGCGCGTGGTGCGCGGCGTCGGCCGTACCGTTCGTGCTGAAGCCGTCGAGGCCGGTCTCGTGGGGCCGCGCGCCGGCCGGACCCAGCATCCCGAGCGTGGCGTGCGGGCCGCGCCGCGAGCGGAGCCGCAGATCGATCCACACCTTCCCGATGGTCGTGAGGATGCCCTTGACGCCGCTCAGCGTGACGGCCTTCGACCGGCCGCTTGCCCGCTCCTCGATGGCGCACGCCACCTCGATGAACGAGAGACCCTGGTGAACCGCCTTGAGCAGCGTCTCGGCCATCGACGCAAAGCCGTAGGAGCTCGGGGCGTTCGCACGGAGCCAGGCGGTCGGGTAGATCGTCAACCCGTTGTAGTAGCGCATGTTCAGCCCGAACGCCGCGTTCAGGCCGGTGGTGTAGGTGGTCGACAGCAGCCGGCGCGGCAACGACCGGATCTCGGGATTGGTGGTGTACGTCGTGACGACGTCGGCCTTGCCGAGGTTCCCGAACAGCTCGTGCAGCGAACGATACGGCCAGGTGTTGTCGCCGGGCACAAAGACCCACGACTCCTTCGTGGCGACCTGGATCGCCCGCATGAAGCCGTACCCCAGCCCCATGTTGCGCTCGTTGTGCACGACGCGCACGGTCGGGTAGCGGGCCGCGAGATCGTCGGCGACCTCGTAGGTGCCGTCGGTGCTGCCGTCGTCCACGATGATGATCTCGTAGTCTTCGATGGAGACGCGCAGCGAGCGCAAGATCGTCTCGACCGTCGGCGCGAGGTTCTCCAGCTCGTTGTAGGCCGCGACGAAGACGCTCAGCGACCGCGTGGCCCAGGGGATCGCCGTCCGCTGGCTCTGGGGGTCGCTCACACCGGCACCTCGGCGGTCGGGCTACTCGTCGGTCGATTCAACTCTGCTCCTGGGTGGCCGAGCGCGCCCGCGCATGGACGGCGTCGGATGGGTCGCCACCAGCACCTGAGCGCCGGCCTGGCAGATCGGATCCACAGGGCGCGGCGCGGGCAAAACGATCCGGGGTGCGTGCATGGTGAAAGGCCAGCGTCGGATGGTGGGCTGCCCGAGGAACCACGACCAGTGCGAACCAGGGCGGCCGGCCAGGATGATACAACCAGCCGCCAGCGTGCCGCCCGGGACGCGCGGTACAGTGTGCACACGTGGAGGGCGGTGCGGGGGACGCACGGGGCAAGGCCCACGAATGGGCGAGAACGGCGCCCACGAACGGGCGACGACCGCACCTGGATAGGCCGGGCGATTGCACGTTCGTCGGTGTTCCCATATCATCGTGAAACGCGCAGTCGGGGATTGAAACCCCCGCCTACAGTCATTCCGTCGCTGCGCGACGGACGCCGGGCAGAGCATCGACGGGCGAGACTGGAGCGTCGCGAAGCGACTGCAGGATGGTAGGCGGGGCTTTCAAGCCCCGACCACGCTGCACGGCAAGCTCAACGTGCAATCGCCCTGGCTGGATAGGCCGGGCCCTTGCTCGTGGCACGTCTCTTGCGTCATATGCAGCCCTCGCATGAGCACCGCGCTCTCGCTCATTCGACGCCAGACGGCTTTTGGGCCGGCGCGGCGTCCACTGGTGGCCGCGTGACCGAACCGCTCCGCATCCCCCGAGCAACCTATCGCCTGCAGTTCAACCATCTGTTCACCTTCCGAGACGCCCTCAAGATCGTCCCGTACCTGGACGATCTCGGCATCTCGGACGTCTACGCCTCACCGTTTCTGAAGGCCGGTCCGGACAGCCTGCACGGCTACGACGTGTCGGACCACAGCGAGATCAACCCGGCTATCGGCACGCCCGAGCAATTCGCGGCGCTCGCGGCCGCCCTGCGCGAGCGTGGCATGAGCCAGGTGCTCGACGTGGTGCCAAACCACATGGGCGTCGGGTCCAACCTCAACAGCTGGTGGAACGACGTCCTCGAAAACGGGCCGATCTCGACCTACGCCTCGTACTTCGACATCGACTGGTCGCCGCTCCAGGCCGAGCTGCGCAACAAGGTGCTGTTGCCGATCCTCGGGGATCAGTACGGGCGCGTGCTGGAGAACGGCGAGCTGCGGCTGGCGTTCCGTGACGGCGCGTTCTTCGTCGAATACTACGAGCACATCCTGCCGGTCGCGCCGACCAGCTACGCGATGATTCTCACCAGTCCGTGCGAGCGGCTGGGGCGAGTCCGGTCCATCGACGACGAGTCCCTGGTCGAGCTGCAGAGCATCCTGACCGCGATCTCGTACCTGCCCTCACACCACGACCCGACGCCCGATCAGGTTTCCGAGCACAACCGTGAGAAAGACGTGGTCAAGCGACGCCTGAACGCGCTCGCGCTGGCCGACCGTGAGGTGCAGGACGAGATCGAGCTGGAGATCGGGCGGCTGAACGGCCGCGTGGGCGACTCCCGCACCTTCGATCTGCTGCACGAGATCCTGGAAGTCCAGGCGTATCGGCTGGCCTACTGGCGCGTCGCGTCCCAGGAGATCAACTACCGGCGCTTCTTCGACGTCAACACCCTTGCGGCGCTGCGGATGGAGCAGCCGGACGTGTTCGCGGCGGCCCATCGACTGATCTTCGACATCCTGCGCCAGGGCGACGCGCACGGGCTGCGGATCGACCACCCGGACGGCCTGCGCGATCCGGCCCAGTATCTCGTCAGGCTCCAGTCAGAGTACTGCGTCCAGCGCCTGGGCGACGGCGTCGACGATGCCGAAGAAGAAGCGCTGACCTCGGCGGACCGGCCGCTGTACGTGGTGGTCGAGAAGATCCTGGCGAAGAATGAGTCGCTCCCAGCGGATTGGGCGGCGCACGGCACCACCGGCTACGAGTTCATGACCGCGGTGGGCGGCCTCTTCGTCGATCGGTCGAACCGCGCCCGCTTCGACGACCTGTACAGCCGCTTCACCGGCGACCGCGTGCGGTACTCTGACCTCATCTATCGTTCGAAGCGTCAGATCATGACGCTCAGCCTCGCCAGCGAGATCAACGTGCTGGCGTGGCAGCTCAACCGACTGTCCGAGCGCGAGCGACGCTACCGCGACTTCACCCTGTTTGCCCTGCGCGACGCCCTCCGCGAGGTGATCGCCTGCTTCCCGGTCTACAGGACGTACATCACCAGCCAGCCGATCTCCGAGACGGACCGGGCACACATCGACGTCGCCATCGCCACGGCGAAGCGGCGCAACCCGGCCAGTGAGCCGTCGATCTTCGAGTTCATTCGCGGCATCCTGCTGCTCGAAGCGATGGACCCCGAGGACTGGCCGGCCCAGGCGGAGCAGCTCGAGTTCGTCCAGAAGGTGCAGCAAACGACCGGTCCCGTCACGGCGAAGGCCGTCGAGGACACCTCGTTCTACATCTACAATCGGCTCGCCTCTCTCAACGAGGTCGGCGGCGAGCCAGACGCCTTCGGCGTCACGGTGCCAGAGTTCCACCACGAGAACGCCGAGCGACTGCGCCTCTGGCCGCATGCCATGCTGTCGACCTCAACCCACGACACCAAGCGCAGCGAGGACGTGCGGGCGCGCATCTCGGTCCTGTCCGAGCTGCCGCGCGAGTGGGGCACCGCGATCAACCGCTGGTCGAAGCTCAACCAGCGCCACAAGGGCACGGCTGACGGCAATGACGCGCCGTCCAGCAACGACGAGTATCTGCTCTACCAGATCATCCTCGGCGCGTGGCCGCTCGAGGGGCTGACCGACGACAACCGCGCAGCCTTCGTGAACCGCATCCAGGAGTACATGGCGAAGGCGACGCGCGAGGCCAAAGTCCACACCAGTTGGATCAATCCGAACGAGGCCTACGACGAGGCCATCCAGCGGTTCGTCGCGGCGATCCTCGACCCGAAGCGCAGCCGCCGTTTTCTCGACGACCTGGCGTCGCTGGCGAGAATCGTGGCGCGAAGCGGGGCCGTCAACAGCCTCGGGCAGGCGCTCCTGAAGCTGACAGTCCCAGGCGTCCCTGACACCTATCAGGGTAACGAGCTCTGGGACTTCAGCCTCGTGGACCCGGACAACCGACGCCCGGTCGACTACGCCCTCCGCAAGCGGCGTCTCGGTTCGTTGCAGCGCGCGGCGGCCAGGGCCGAAGCCGCCGATGCCAGCGAGCGCGATGGCGAGCCGCCGCTTCGGGGTCTGGCACGGCGGCTGCGTGACCACTGGGACGACGGCCGCCCCAAGCTGTACCTGACCTGGAAGGCGCTCCAGCTTCGGCGCGACCTTCCCGAGTTGTTGGCGCACGGGGAGTACCTGCCGCTGCGCGTCGATGGGCCGCTCGGCGACCACCTCTGCGCTTTCGCACGGGAGCACGACGGCGATCAGATCATCGTGGCCGTGCCGAGGATAGTGACCCGGCTGCTGGAACCAGACGATCAGTGGGACGGCAGCCGGGGCCACGCTCCGCTGACCTTCCAGCCGGGCGCCTGGGACGACACCTACTTGCTGTTGCCAGACGCTGGCGGCAAGCAGTACCGCAACCTGCTGACTGGCGAACGCATCCGCACGCGCGGCGCGGCGCGAGCCAGTGGCCGCATGGCCGAGAGTACCCGTTCAATGCTTCCAATCGGTACGCTGTTGGCGGATTTCCCCGTGATCTTGCTCCAACGGGAGACGCCATGACGTCGCCGTCTGACCTGACCATTGACCAGCCGACCACCGGGCCTGAGGCGACGGTTCGAAAGGCCGGCATCCTCCTGCATCCGACCTCGCTGCCGGGGCCGCACGGCGTCGGCGACCTCGGCGCGGCAGCGTACCGCTTCGTGGAGTTTCTGGAGGCGGCTCGGCAGTCCGTCTGGCAGATGATGCCGCTCGGACCGGTCGGCCTCGGCAACTCACCGTACGCTGCCAGCTCGGCGTTCGCCGGCTTTCCGCTGCTGATCGCGCTCGATCAGTTGATGGGGCGGGGCTGGCTCGACGAGCCGGACCTGCGCGCGCCGCACTTCCCGCCCGAGAAGGTCCAGTTCGAGGCGGCGAACAGCTTCAAGCAGGAGCGGCTGCGGAAGGCGTTCGCGCGGTTTGAACGGCAGGCTGTGGATGAGGAGCGCGCGTCGCTGGCTGAGTTCGGTCAGCGTCACGCCGCGTGGCTGGACGACTTCGCCCTGTTCATGGCCCTGAAGGACGATCACGGCGGCGCGGGCTGGATGGACTGGGAGGAGCCGCTGGCGCTTCGTGAGCCGGCCGCGCTGGCTGCTGCCCGCGAGCGGCTGGCCGAGGATGTCCGCTTCCACCAGTGGGTCCAGTGGATCTTCTTTGGACAGTGGGCCTCGGTACGTCAGTACGCCAACGAGCGCGGCATCATCATCGTCGGCGACATCCCGATCTTCGTGGCGCTCGACAGCGCGGACGTGTGGGTGCATCGGGAGCAGTTCCAGATGGCGGGGGCCGTCCCGACCGCCGTCGCCGGCGTGCCGCCGGACGCCTTCAGCAAGACCGGCCAGCGCTGGGGCAACCCGCTCTACCACTGGGAGAAGATGGCCGCGAACGGCTATCGGTGGTGGCTCGACCGCTTCCGCGCCACGCTGGAGCTGGTCGATACGGTCCGGCTCGACCACTTCAGGGGCTTCGCGGCCTACTGGCGCGTGCCGGCGGACGAGGAGACCGCCATCAACGGCGTCTGGGTGCCCGGCCCCGGCAAGGACCTCTTCGACGCCGTCGAGGCCGAGTTCGGGCACATCCCGCTGATCGTGGAAGACCTCGGCGAGATCACCCCGGACGTGATCGCCCTGCGCGAGGCGCTGGCCTTCCCGGGCATGAAGGTGCTCCAGTTCGCGTTTGGCGACGACGTGCACGGGACGCCGAAGGGCAGGAATCCGTACCTCCCGCACAACTACGACCCCAGCTACGTCGTCTATACCGGGACGCACGACAACGACACCACGGTCGGCTGGTTCCACAGTCTGAGTCACGAGGAGCAGCGGGCCGTGCTGCGGTACATCGGCACGGACGGCACGAGGATCGCGCAGGACTTGACGCGGCTGGCCTACCAGAGCGTGGCCGAGATCGCGGTGACACCGCTGCAGGATCTGCTCGAGCTGGGGTCTGAGGGGCGCATGAACGTGCCCGGGCAGCCCGAGCACAACTGGGCCTGGCGCTTCACTGACGGCATGATCCACCCCCATCACGCCGCCTGGCTGGCCGACCTTGCAGCGGCCACGGCCCGTTGGGCCGCGCCCGAGCCACCCGCCGAAGAGGATGAGGACGCGGCCGAGACAGTGGTCGAAGCCGAACCCGAGGAGACAGACGCATGAGCGCCCTGACCTCACCCCCCCTTCGCCCATCTCGAAGTCGGAGCGGGGGGCGCCAGCCCGGGTGGTCGGCATGAGTGCACCGTGGAGCCTGGATCTCGGCGCGAATGTCGAGGATGGCGGCGTCCGGTTCCGTGTCTGGGCGCCCAACGCCCGGCGGGTGGAAGTCGAGATCGGCCAGGGCGAGCGGGCGAGCCGGCAGGCCCTGACCGCCGAAGACGACGGCTACCATGCTGGTCTCGTCGCGGGCGCGCAGGCAGGGGATCGCTACCGTTACCGGCTCGACGGCGGCGACCCGTTCCCCGATCCGTGCTCGCGGTCGCAGCCGGATGGTCCGCACGGTCCGTCCCAGGTGGTCGATCCGCGACGCTTCCAGTGGCACGACGAGGGCTGGACGGGCATCGGGCCTGACGGGCTGGTCATCTACGAGCTGCACGTCGGCACGTTCACGCCGGCAGGCACGTTCGACGCCGCCATCGGCCGACTGGCCGATCTGCGCGATCTCGGCATCACGGCCATCGAGCTGATGCCGTTGGCCGAGTTCCCCGGCCGCCGCAACTGGGGCTACGACGGCGTTGACCTCTACGCGCCCTTCTCGGGCTACGGCGGCCCCGAAGGACTGCGGCGCTTCGTGGACGCCGCGCACGGGCACGGCCTGGCCGTGCTGCTGGACGCCGTCTACAACCACTTCGGACCGGACGGGAACTACCTGCGCGTCTACGCCGACGCCTACTTCACCCACCGACACACGACGCCCTGGGGCGACGCCATCAACTACGACGGGCCGTCGTCCGGGCCGGTTCGCCACTTCGTGCTGCAGAACGTGCGCTACTGGCTGCGTGAGTATCACCTGGACGGCCTGCGGCTGGACGCGACCCATGCCATCGTCGACGACTCGCCGCGCCACCTCCTGAGCGAGATCGCGGAGGCCGCCCACAGCATCCCTGGCCGCCGGGCCGTGGTCATTGCCGAAGATCACCGCAACGTCGTGCAGCAGATCCACGCGCCGGAGCGGGGCGGACTCGGGCTTGACGGGGTCTGGGCCGACGACTTCCACCATGCATTGCGAACCTACCTGACCGGCGAGCGCGAAGCCTACTACGCCAACTACACCGGCTCGCTCGCGGACCTCGCGACGACCATCGAGGGCGGCTTCCTGTTCCAGGGGCAGAAGCGCCCGGCCACCGGCGAGCTGCGGGGCACGAAGGTGACGGACGAGCCGGCCCGCGCCTTCGTCTACTGCTCGGAGAACCACGATCAGGTGGGCAACCGGGCGCTGGGAGAACGGCTGGCCCACCTGATCGACCGCGAGCGGTACCTGGTGGCGTCGGCGGTCCTGCTGCTCGTCCCTGAGACGGTGATGCTGTTCCAGGGCCAGGAGTTCGCGGCGAGCAGTCCGTTCCAGTTCTTCACCGATCACAACGCCGACCTGGGCAAGCTGGTCACGGACGGACGGCGCAAGGAGTTCGCGGCGTTCACGGCCTTCGCAGACCCGAAGCGGCGCAAGCAGATCCCCGACCCACAGGCCGAATCGACGTTCACGAGGTCGGTGCTGGACTGGTCAGAGCGTGTGGCCCACGCCGGCGTGCTCGACCTGTACCGCACCCTCCTGCGCCTGCGCCGCGACGATCCCGTGCTGCGCCGTCAGGACCGATCTGCCACCCGGGCGGCGGCGCTCACAACCGATCTGCTGGCGATTCGCCGCTTCCAGGATGACGACGAGCGTCTGCTGCTGGCGAACTTCGGCGCTGATGCGGTGGTCGTGGACGCCATCGCGATGGAGAACCTGGGACTCTTCAACCCTGAGGGCTGGCGGCTGCTCTGGTCAACTCCCAGCACAACGTCGGCAGACGAGGCCGTGCTGACGATTCCGGGACGGTCGGCGCGCATCCTGGCACGGTAACGTCTGGGGCGCGGACATCCGCGCTCCCAGGACGCCCGCTTGCCGGCCCCCTGCTTCGCGGCCTACGCTTGCCCACTGCCGACCTCGGCACGGGAGGGGTGACATGCCGTTCATCCAGGTTCGCGATCTCACCATGTACTACGAGCAGGCCGGCAGCGGCCCACGCCTGCTCTACATCAGCGGGACCGGCGGCGACCTTCGCCGCAAGCCGAGCATCTTTGAGCGGCCAGTCGCCGCGGAGTTCGAGATCCTGACCTTCGACCAGCGCGGCCTCGGCCAGACGTCGAAGCCCGAGGCTGACTACACCATGGCGGACTACGGCACCGACGCCGCTGCCCTGCTGGACGCGGCGGGCTGGGATCGCTGCCACGTGATGGGCGTGTCGTTTGGCGGCATGGTGGCCCAGGAGATGGCGATTCGCTATCCCGAGCGGGTGGACCGCCTCGTCCTGGCCTGCACCAGCACCGGCGGTGCCGGTGGGGCATCGTACCCACTCCACAAACACCTGAACGACACGCCGCGGGAGCGCGTCGAGCGGCAGTTGGCCCTGGCAGATACCCGCCGCGACGCCGCCTGGCGAGCCGCCAACCCCGACGAGTACGCCACACTGGTCGAGCAGGGCCTTGCCGGCGCAAGCGTCGGAGCCGACGAGCCCGGCCGCGCCGATGGCTACCGTCGCCAGCTCATGGCCCGCAAGGGCCTGGACACATTCGAGCGGCTCGCAGGCGTCACGGCGAAGACGTTCATCTGCGGCGGCAAGTACGACGGCATCGCGCCGATCTCCAATCAGGAGGCGTTGCTGCGGCAGCTCCCGAACGCCCGGTTGGAGCTGTTCGAGGGCGGGCACGCCTTCTTGCAGGAAGACGCGCGCGCCTTTGAGCGGGTCATCGCCTTCCTGAAGGGTGAGCTGGACGGGTAGGCCTGGCGGACCGCGCGTCAGCGATCTACCGCTCTGAACTCGGCTTTGTCCATTTGAAAGACGGAATAAGAATGGCAGGGTACCTTGGACTCACACGCCACTTGCCAGAAAGGGTGAGCCATGGAAGCCCTGCCGAGAGAGGTTGTACGCGAGCCGCGGGTGGTTGAGGAGGTGTTCAGCGAGCGTGTATGGGACTGGGTCAGGTGTTGGTGGTCGGGGCGATACTGACGCCGGGCCAGCCGCTCGAAGTCACCTTCCAAGAAGCCCGCGCTCATCTCGCGTCGAGACCCAGCGCCAATGGTCGGACCGCGCGATCCTCCGCACCACCCCGGCCCCGCTCGGGCTCTTCTCGCTGGTCGCCCTCTTCGCCCAGGCGCGCCTCGACGGCCAGCCCCTCCCGGTCCGTCAGGCCGCCTGGTACGCCAAGTCCGCCCCGACCTTCTCGGACACGCTCGCCGTCGTCCGCCAGCCCCGACTCGATGGTTGCCGACCTGCTTGCCGCGCTCCTGGGGCTGTTCGTGCTGTTCCTCAGTCGCCAACTCGACCCCGAACGGCTCAGTGGCGCACCGGACCACGGCGCAGTCATCCGCATCACCTCACGTGATCGGCCGCGATGTGCGCGGCCGATCACCTTCAACATGCCCGGTTGTCGGTCGGGCTTGTAGCCGCGGCCTGCCCGCCGCGCGAGATGGGCCGGTCAGTACAATCCGCGCGTGGTCTGGACGAGTGATTCCTTGAAGCGTGGCGCGGTCTCTTCGGCGCTCGCCGTGTTGCTGCTGAGCGTGCTGGCCGGCTGCGAGATCGTGCCCGGGCTGCCGCCAAACCCGTTCCGGACCACGCCCACGCGCGTCTCGGATATCCCGCCCACGCCGACGCCGGTGGTGGTCGAGCCGACCGAGACCCCGGAGCCGTTCCGCCCGTACTGGGTCAAGAACCATCGCCAGACGGAGATGTGGAGCGGCCAATCGGGGCAGCCGGGCGTGGTCGCCTTCGGCGTGACCTCCGACCAGTTCTGCGTCTTTCAGGTGCTGTTGCCCCAGGAGGGGCCGCGCCTGTTCGTGGTGAACCCGTTCGGGCGGGGGCAGTTCTGGATAGACGGCGACGCTATCGGGCCGGTCTCAGACGAGCCGCGCCGGGTGCGCGGCCCGCAACCGGCCGACGAGAACTGCGCGGGCGTGATCTACGACGAGTAGCCGCGTCGGCGGACATCGCCTTGGCGGGTTGGTTCTCACCAGCAACGGCGAAGGCCCGCCAACTGGCGGGCCTTCTCCATCATCTCGGGACCACGACGATCAGGTCAGACCAGACCACTTCTGGAGACCAACCAGGATGCCGAGGTTCGCCAGGATGACGAGCAGGACGATGATCAGCTCCATGCCCTCACTGACGACCACGCTGACACACTCCTCAGGGATCTGCGCCGATTGTAGGCGGCGGCGGCGTGCTCACGCCACCGTTGGCGGCAGCAGCGCAGGGCGATTGCATGTTGATGTCGTCGTGCCGCCGCGTCGGGGCTTGAAAGCCCCGCCTACCATCCTGCAGTCGCTGCGCGACGGCCGTCGGGAACGGCAGGCACTGGTGCGGCTGGAGCGTCGCGCAGCGACTGCATGCGTGTAGGCGGGGACTTCAGTCCCCGACCGCCCGTTCCCTGATGCTTCGGGGACACCAATGAACAGGCAATCGCCCTGGGCAGCAGCGGGACGAGCGCCCGCGCCGCCCGTGCGGGCTAGTCGCGCTGCGGACCGGTCATTTTCAACTGGCCCTCGAAGAACGCGCCTTCCTGAATCACCAGGGTGCCAGCAGTCACCTCGCCGGTCACCTTGCCGCTCGAAGCGATCTCCAGGCGGCCCGTGCAGTCGATGGCCCCGTTGACTTCGCCCAGGACCGTCACGTGCTCGCCTGAGATTCGCGCCTGCACCTGCGCCGACTCTTCGACGGTGACGCGCTGCTTGCTCTCGACCTCACCCTGAACGTTGCCACGGATGCGGATGGAGCGGTCGGAGCGGACCGCGCCCTCGACGCTGGCGCCCTCGCCGATGACCGTCTCGCCACGTTCGAGGTCCGGCATGCGGCTCAGCGGGGCGTTGATCGGCGCAGGCGGCGGCGTGTAGGCAGGAGCGGCCGGCTCCGGGTCGGGCGACGGCGCCTGCTGGATCGTCGGTGCAGGCGGTGCCTGCGCGACCGGCGGCTGATACACCTCTGGCGCGGTCGGCGGGATCTGCACCATCGTCTCTGGCTCGGCCGGGCCATCGGCCGGCGCGGCATCTGGCGCAGCCGGTGCGCCACCGAGCGCCCGCGAGAAGCGAGTCCACTCGGATTCTTCAGACTTCTTGCCGAACATGCTTCCCATGCTTCCTCCGGCGCGAGCCTGGGTGGCAACGGCCGCGCAGTGCTGGCGGGCCAGTATACCACCTTGGCTCGACTTCGAGTGTGGCGCTTACCAGCGCGGCTTCAGCGGTACCCAATCTGCGTATCGCTCGCGCATTGCCGATACGTCATCGCGGGCCAGGCTGCGCCGCTGCTGGTACGCCTCGGCGTACTTGGCCAGCTTGTCCTCGTCAAGCTCCACCCCGAGGCCCGGGCCAGTCGGCACCTCAAGGTAGCCGTCCTTGATCTCGAACATCGGTCCCTTGATGATGTCGTCCGGGTTCCAGGGATAGTGCGTGTCACTCGCGTACAGCATGTTCGGGACCGCGGCGCCCAGGTGGATCATCGCGGCCATCGTGATACCGAGGTGGCTGTTCGAGTGCTGTCCCACGCCCCACCCGAGCGTCTGGCAGAAGCGAGCCATCTTGACGCAGCCGGTCAGGCCGTCCCAGATGTGGTGGTCCGCCAGGATGACCGAGATCGCGCCGCACCGGAACGCCTCCGGAATGTGGTCGAATGCCGTGACGCACATGTTGGTGCTGAGCGGCGTGTGCGTCGCCTTCGCGACCTCCGACATCCCGGTGATGCCCGATGTCGGGTCTTCGAGGTACTCCAGGTCGATGTCCTTGAGCTTGTACGCCACCCGCCGCGAGGTCTCGACCGACCAGATGGCGTTCGGATCGATGCGGAGCTGCATCGACGGGCCGAAGCGCTTCCGTAGCTGGATCATGGTCTCGACTTCTTCGTCGGGCGGGAGGACGCCGCCCTTGACCTTGATGCACTGGAAGCCCCAGCGGTCGACCCACTTCTGGGCCAGCTCGACCATCGACTCGGGCGAGAGCACCTCACCCCACTCGTCGTCGCCGGCCTCCTTGTAGAACAGGTACGCCGACCACGGCACCTTCTTCCGCACGATGCCGCCGAGCAGGTTGGCCACCGGCTGGTTGGTCGCCTTGCCGAGGATGTCGAGCAGGGCCTCTTCGAGCGCCGAGTAGACCCGCGAGTTGCGGAGCGTGATCCGCAGCGGCTCAAGCTGCCACGGGTCCATGCCGATGATGTGGCTGCGCACCGACTCCAGCGACGCGGCCATCGCGCCACCGCCGGGCGCTTCGCCCAGGCCGACGAGACCGCTGTCGGTTTTGAGCTGAATGATGACGCGGAGGTAGACCGACTCGTGGATGCCCCACGAGTTCCGCAACGGCGGATCCGGCACCGCGATCGGCGTCAGCTTCATCTCAGTGATCTTCATCTGCTCGTCCTCCCGGTGGGCTGCCATGCGGCCGCTCGCGGCCCGGTGGCCCCCTGCCGTTGTTCGCCCGTCGCTGGCGACGGATTGCGAGCCGCCCGCCGGCTCGCCGAGAGATCCCCCGCGACACACGCTGGTGCGTGGGCCACGGATGGTGCGCGCCTGGCTGCATCTCTTTGCGAGCGTACTGTACCAGCACGGCAACTGCCGGAGGGCCGGTCTGGTTTCGCCGACCCTGATCCGTCTGCTCCTTCTGGCCGTATGCTGGAGGGAGTACCCTGCCGTCCGGGGCGTCGTGGCGGTGTGCCAGCATCAGGGTGAGTAGATCGAGGGGCGGAGATGAGTGGTCCGCAGCGGTTCGAGAGTCGGGGGAAGTTCGCGGCCACGCCCGAGGCGCTGTGGCCGCTGGTCGGCGACACGCCCACCCTGAACCGGGCCATCGGCCTGCCGCCCATCGAGTACGAGCTGACGCCACTGCCGACCGGTGGGTCGCGCGCCGAAGCGATGATCCGGATGTTCGGGATCACGCTGGCGCGCTGGACCGAGCATCCGTTCCTCTGGCGCGAGCCGTACGGCTGGATGGCGTTCCGCGACTTCCACGGCGGCCCGTTCGAGCGGTTCGTGGGCGGCGTGGACATGGTCCGCGAGGGCGATCGGACCGACGTGCGGGTGTTTGCCGAGATCACGCCCCGCAACCTGCTCGGGCGGTTGATCCTCAAGACGGGGTTCGGTCAGCAGAACGTCGAGAAGATCGTGAAGCAAGTCGGCCTGTTCGACGCCTATCTCTTGGGCCATGGCCGCGATCCGTTCCCGACGCTCGCGCCGAAGACGGCCCCGCCAGATCGCGTCTGGGAGGTTGCCGGCCGGTTGATGCAGGCCGGCTGTCCACAGGCGCTGGTGGATCGGCTCTGCGAGCACGTCGCCTCGGCCCGCGATGAGGAGGTCGAGCGGATGCGCCCGTTCGAGCTGGCCGACCGCTGGGGCGAGGACCGCCGGACGGCCCTGGGCGTCTTCCTCCGGGCGACCGAGGCCGGCCTGCTGACGATGACCTGGGATGTGCTCTGCCCTGGCTGTCGGGTTGGCAAGGGCGACGTGCGGACCCTCAGAGATCTGCGCGCCGAGGCCCACTGCGAGGCCTGCAACATCGTCTTCGATGCCTCGTTCGACCAGTTGGTGGAGGTCAGGTTCGCGCCAGCGCCGGCCATCCGTTCGGTGACCCTCCGCGAGTTCTGCCTGGGCGGCCCGATGCGGACGCCCCACATCGCGGCGCAGGTGCCCCTCCAGCCCGGCGAACGGCGGACCGTCCTGGCGCGGCTCGATCCGGGGCTGTACCGACTGCGGGCGGGCGGCTCGAAGGGCGCAGCCAGCTTGCAGGTGGCTGGCGAGGGTGACGCTGGCGCTGTGGCGGTCACCGTCAGTTCGGACGACCTGTCGCCGCGCCATGCGACCGTCACGTCAGGCGAGCTGATGCTCGAGGCCGTCAACACGCTCGACGTGCCGACGGCACTGGTGGTCGAGGACTCGCAGTGGCCGGACACCGTGGCGACGGCCGCCATCGTCAGCACGATGCCCGAGTTCCGCGATCTCTTCTCGTCGGAGGTGCTGGCCCCGGGCCTGCAGCTTGGCGTCTCGCGGCTGGCGTTCCTGTTCACCGACCTGACCGGCTCGACGGCGCTCTACCAGCGCGTCGGGCAGGCTCGGGCGTTCAGGATCGTGCAGGATCAGTTCGCGTTGCTGGGCGAGGCGATTGCGAGTCACAACGGGGCCATCGTCAAGACGATTGGCGACGCCGTGATGGCCACCTTCCCGAGCGGCGGTGACGCGCTGGCGGCCGGACTGGCGATCCAGCGGGCTATCCGCCAGCTCGACCTGCGCGGCGAGGCCGATCCGTCCACCCTGGTGCGCGTGGGCATCCACCAGGGTCCGTGCGTGGCCGTCACCGCCAATGAGCGGCTGGACTACTTCGGCACGACGGTCAACATCGCCTCGCGGGTGGAGCACGAGGCGCAGGGTGGGGAGGTCGCGGCGACGGCTGAGGTTTGTGAAAGCGTGGACGCCCAGGCCGTGCTGGCTGGCGAGCGCGTCCACGCCGAGATGACGACCGCCCGGCTCAAGGGCATCGACGAGCCCGTGCGGCTGTACCGGCTGCGCGTCGAGGACGTCCACCGGCGCTGACAGCGGTGCTCCGACTGCCGGTACGTGTCGATCAGGGCCGGCGGTAGTGGTCGGGCGTGTGGCGTCCTTCGACGACGCGCTGCCGCTGGTAGAACAGCCAGAAGGCCGGACAGGTCGAGACGACCGCCAGCCCGATCAGGGCTGGATCGTTGAACAGGCGGCCGGCGATTGCCAGTACGACGGTGATGAACGCCAGCGACATCAGCGCGAGCGCGAACAGGAACGGATCCCGCATCCAGGCACGAGGGTGTCGGGAGTCACGGTTCGGCATCACGCAATCTCCAGGTGAGGCTGTCATCCACCGACGTTGGCGGGGCACCACGACTGTACTGTCAAGCAGTGTGCCAGCGCACCGTATCACACAACAGTACGAGCAGGTTGCATGTTGATGTCGTCGTGCCGCCGCGTCGGGGCTTGAAAGCCCCGCCTACGATCCTGCAGTCGCTGCGCGACGCTCCAGTCGCACCAGTGCCTGCCGTGCCCGACGGCGTGACTGTAGGCGGGGACTTCAGTCCCCGACCGCCCGTTCCATGATGCTTCGGGGACACCAATGAACATGCAATCGCCCTGATGCTGCTACCAGTGCAATCGTATGTTGAGCGCGTCGTGCGGCGGCGTCGGGGCTTGAAAGCCCCGCCTACACGCATGCAGTCGCTGCGCGACGCTCCAGTCGCACCAGTGCCTGCCGTTCCCGACGGCCGTCGCGCAGCGACGGCGTGACGGTAGGCGGGGACTTCAGTCCCCGACCGCCCGTTCCATGATGCTTCGGGGACACCAATGAACATGCAATCGCCCTGGCGGGCACCGTGCGGGAGTCCTGGCAGCCCGACCTCAGGGAGCAGGGATCTTCTGTCGCCCGAGCGTCAGCACCCGCTCGCCCAGCGACCCGAGATAGGCCGATGGCGAGACAGCCGCCTGAAACGCCGCGCGGCTCTCCTCGGTCGAGTCGATGGGCCAGGGCACGATCCAGCCGCCCTCGTTGGTCGGCTCGTCGAACCAGAGGATCGCCTTGACCTCGGGCAGGGCCGCTGGCAGCGCCCGACCGAAGGCGTCGCAGATCCAGGCCGCCTTCTTGCCGGGGTCGTCGCCGCGCTCGTTGGTCGCTGTCTCGGCGATCATCCTCGGCTTGTCTGCCGGCACGAAACCGTTGATGTCGTCGAAGGACGGGCGGAAGACCTGGTCGAGCAGTCGCCAGGTGTTACCACCCTGCTGCCAGTATTGCGGCGCGTCCCAGTTGTAGCCGTCCACGGCCACCCAATCGACCACGTCGTCGCCGGGATACCAGAGCCGCAATGACTCCGGGTGGTTCTTCTCGCTCGGGTTCCAGACCCAGGTGACGTGCCCCGCGCCGCCCGCGTCGAAGAGCTGACGGACGTGCCGCCAGGCCGCGATGTACTCCTCGGGAGCGTTCTGATGCTTGCCCCACGGGTACCACGTGCCGTTCATCTCCTGGGCGAACCTGATGAACAGCGGGCCGTCCCAGGATGCTGCCTCGGAGGCAAGGTCACGGATGTAGCCGTCGTGCGCGCCGCCGGCGACATCGCGCATCAGGAAGCCGGTCTGGCCGGCCGGCTCGGGGATCGTCGGATCCCACGGCACCCAGGTGATCATCGGGTACGCCCCGTGCTCGGCGGCGCGTCGCAGCCACTTGGTGTCGATGCGGCCCCCTGGGCCGAGTCCCCAGTGCTCCCAGCGCTGCAGAACGCTGACGCCCTTGCCGGCCTTCTCCGCGAACTGGCCGAGCGGGTCGGAGGACGTGCCGATGCGCGGATCGTCCAGCGCGGCCGGTATCCACGCACCGAGATAGACCGGTGCCGCCGGCTCGCCGCCGCCGCAACCGGCCGGCTGAGCCGAAGGCGCAGCGCTGGCGTAGCGCAGCAAGCCGAGACCGATGCCCGCGCCGACCGCGCCAGCCGCCAGCTTCACTGCGCGCCGACGCTGCATCGAGCTCCCCTTTCCTTGCCCACGTCCGGTGAGGGGACGCACGATCCGCACCAGTCGATTCGCACGAGTTGGCTATGCGCCGTTCGCGCCCAGCGACGCCCGGATCGCTTCCAGCGCGCGAGCGGCCACGCCGAACAGCTCGGGGCCGGAGAAGCCGCCGGCCTTGCCGGCGACCGCCAGGTGCGGCTCGAGCGACAGATAGCCGGTGTACCCATCGGTCAGCGCCAGCCGCAGCAGTTCGCGGATCTGGCCGTCGCCCTGGCCGGCCGGCACGACGCTCCTGGTGGCCGTCACCACGTCCTTGATCTGGATGTGCGCGAGCCACGACTTGAGCAACGGATAGGCGTCGTCGGCCGGCCGGACGCCGAGTCCCGCGAAGTTGCCCGCGTCCAGTGTCAGCCGGAGGGCTGGTGAGTCGACGCTCGTCAGCAGGTCGCGGCAGCGTTCGGGAGTATCGCCCCAGAGGTCGGCCTCGTTCTCCAGCAGCAGCGTGATGCCCACGCGCTCGGCCGTTCGCGCCCAGCCGGCCAGCCGCCTGACCACCTCGTCGCGGCAGGCGGCGTGCTCGACGCCATCGTGGTAGAAGGAGAACAGGCGAATCAGCGGGGTCTCGAACGCCTGGGCCAGCTCAATGGCGCGGGCCAGTCGCGCGGCCTCGTAGGCAGGTTCCTGGCCGATTGCGCTCTTGCCGATCGGCGAGGCGATCGTGGCGACGCGCGCCCCGTGCTCGGAGAGCGCGCGCCGCATCGCCTGGACGTCGCCGTCGGTGAAGTCCAGGATGTTGCGCTCCCACGCGCCTCGCAGGTCGAGGTGGTGGATGCCGAGGTCCGCGAGCACGCGAAGCTGCTCGGATGGCTCGGCGGCGATCTCGTCGCCAAAGCCCGACACCGTGATTCGACGCTCGGACATCGCGGGTGCTCCCTTCTGACGCATCGAACAGGACACAAAGGGTGTACAGTTTCGCGGGATACGGGCAGACCCGGTTGACCGTCTGCCCTCTCTTCCACTAGGGTACGTCGAAGCAACGGACGGCCGGCGCGAAGCCGTCTGTTGGGGAGGTCGCCGTGTTTGCGCTGTGGGTCTCGGTGAAGGTCAAGCCGGAGATGCGAGAGCGCTTCCTGGAGGTCATCGAGGACGACTCGATCTGCTCCGTCCGGGACGAGCCGGCCTGCGTTCGCTTCGACGTGCTCCAGGATCAGAAGGATCCTGACCGCTACTACTTCTACGAGATCTATCACGACGAGGCCGGCTTCCAGGCCCACCTGCAGACGCCGCACCTGGCGCGCTGGTCCGAGGCCGCGAAGGAATGCCTTGCCGAGCCATCCGTGGCGATCCGGGCCGACACGGTCTTCCCGCGATCGTACTCCTGAGTCTGGGCGGGTCGACGAGTGGAGCAGAATCCGGCAGGCTTCGCCAGCGAGGACGAGGAGGCAACATACTGCCTCAGCTTGCTTCGTGATGGTGACCGTCAGCAGAAGATCGTTGCCCGCGAGCGGCTGAGCCAGATCTTCGAACAGCGCGGCCTGCTCGACGAGGCGGCGCAATGTCTTGAGAGCAACATTCGCGAGGGCATCCGCGATCCGCGCGTCTACCAGCGGCTCGCGGGGGTGTACCGTCGGCAGGGTCGGCACGAGCTGGCGGACGAGGTCTTGCTGGAGGCCCGGCGGCTCGCGGAGCGGCTTCAGCGCGGCCAGCAGCAGGGCGGCAGGCGCGGCCCTGGCGGCCGGCCTGTACGCGGGGGTCCGCCGCCCGCTCCGGGCGTGCAGGATGTCACGACGCGCCAGTTGCCGTCTCAGAGTGGTGTGCCTGCCACGCCCGGGGCTGCACCGGCTGCCGGAGTTCCTTTTGCCAGTCCGGAGGTGGCCGCGGCGCGAGCGCCCCGATCGCCGGCCGTCGGCCCCGGTCCGGGGAACGAATTCGACTTCGATGGCCCGGACGCCTTTGGCGGCCCACAGCGCGGCCCTGGCGTCCAGGCTCCGGCGGAGCCGCCGCCGGATCGCCCGTGGTGGCTCTCGCCGGCCATGGTGGTGCTGCTGATCCTCCTCTGCGGGCCGTACGGTCTGGCGATGATGTGGGTCCGTGGGAACTACCCCTTGAAGGCCCGCAAGACGGCCATTGGCGTGTGGGCCGGGCTGGTGGTGCTGTTCGCGGCCGCCGCTGCCGTGTTTGGCCAGCAGATGATTCGCCAGCAATTGTCGATGGCGACCCCGGGCGGCCTGCCCGGCGTCGGCGGCGTGACGGGCCTTCCAGCCGCCCCGACGCCGATCGTCTTTCCGCCGGTCCCAGGCGGTCAGCCCGGCGTCCAGATCGGCACGCCAGCGGCTGGCAAGCCCGTCTTGCCCCCTGGTGGGGCTGGGGCAGTCCCGTCTCCGCCGGCGGTGGCTGGCGGCTCGTTGGGCACGCCGTCCGGCGTGACGATCTCGCCGCCCGGCGCTCCCGGCCCGTCCGCCTCTCCCGCCACGGCAGCGCCCGCCGAGCAACCCTCGGCAGGCGGGCAGCCAGCGTCAAAGCCCACCAACGGCGAGAAGGTCAAGGTCGTCAACACGGGCGAGACCGGCGCGAACATGCGTGAGCGTCCAGGCGCGACGGCCCCCGTCGTCAAGACCGTCCCTGAGGGCACGGTCCTCCAGGTGATTGGGGCGGATCAGCAGATGGACGGTCGTGGCTGGCGCAACGTCCGCGACGACGAGGGCAAGCAGGGCTGGATCGTCGGGGAGTTCCTCGAAACGGCGCCCTGACGGCGGTCGGAGACACAAACGAGGGCGGTCGGCTGACGCAGCCGACCGCCCTTCTTGTTGCTGTGCGCATCAGGCACAAAGGCTGTGCGCGAATGTCGCCGGGAGGCCGCTGGGTGCCGTCAGGTGATCCGACGCCGCAGTCGCTCCGGCTCCAGAATCGCGATCCTGCGCCCGCGCCGCTGCACGGCTCCGCGATCCTCGTAGAACCCGAGCAGCTTGTTGACGCTGGCACGGGTCGCGCCGATCATCGCGGCGAGGTCTTCCTGGGTGATCGGCAGCTCGATCTCAATCGCGCCGTCGATGTCCCGGCCGTGGGCATCGGCCAGTTCGAGCAGCTTCTTGACGAGGCGGCCTTCCAGGTCGAGGAAGACGAGGTCGGCCATGCTCTCGTCGGCCCGCCGGACCATGCCGGCCAGCGCGATCATCATCCGTTCGGCCGTCTGGGGGTTGGCCCGCACGAACGCCATAAAGTCGTTGCGCGAGAGGCTGAGCGTCTGGACGGCTTCGAGCGTCTCAACGGTGGCGGAGCGCGGCTCGCCGTCGATCAGCGACAGCTCGCCGAAGCAGTCTCCAGGGCCGAGAATGGCGATCACCGCTTCGTCGCCGGACTCGGCGTCGAGCACAACCTTGACGCGACCGTCGATCAAGAAGTGCAGTGAGTCGCCGGGGTCGCCCTGGTGGAAAATCACCTCGCCGCGACGATACGAACGCCGGCGGGCAGCGGCCCCGAGCCGGTTGAGCTCCTCAGCGGGCAGATTGGCGAGCAGCGGCGAGTGGGCCAGGACAGACGGTGACTGCATGTCGAGGCAACTCCTCCGTGCCGTCAGTGGCACACCAGGATGCGGATGTGTCGCCTAGTGTACACCGTCCGACCCATCTGCCTCGTGAGATTCGACGTTGGCAGCAGTTTCTCATGACGACGGACGGCGTTGCCGATGGTTCCGTGCCCGGAAGCCCCCACATCTGGGTGCGGACGCTGGCGTCGCGTAGTCCCGTCGGCGGACCCAGGTCAGCGAGCACAAGAAAGACCCCGCCGTTGCCGGCGGGGTCGATGCGTTCCGTGTCCACATGGCGTTCGGCACGATCCTCTGCGATCCTGTGCCGCTGCGATGCTTTCGGTCGACGGGGGGTGCTTTCAAGACGGGGCGGCTCGTGTGGCTCGCCCGGGTGCCCCTGGCTTCTTCCTACTCGCTGGTGCAGCGGTAGGCGAGCCTGTCCACTTGCAGCACCATGAGAAGGAGGTAGCGGGACGGAACCCTTCGTGTGACGGCCATCATCGCACTGGTTCCTCTCTGCTGATTCGCGATCCAGGAGCCGCTGCGTTCCTGGTGACATCATCGTACCGCGCCCCGGCACCGGAAACACGAGTCGGATGTCCCGACATCTCGGGACAGTCAACCCTGCTCGTTTCGGGGTCGCCATCCGTTGACTGGGTGGTCGCCAATCGGAGCCCGACGTCACGACGGGCGCTATACTCTCCGAGTCGGGGCCCGTAGCTCAGCGGTTAGAGCGGGGAGCTCATAACTCTTAGGTCGCCGGTTCGAACCCGGCCGGGCCCACCACCGCACATCACACACTGCGAGGACTACTCGACCAGGGCAGCGACCGCCGCGCCGACACGGTCCAGGTGAGCCTGCATCAGTTGCCGTGCCTGCTTCCCGTCTCGAAGCGCCAATGCATCGACAATCGCCGCGTGCTCCTCGTAGGACGCCTTTCGATACCCGCTGCCCAGGCTGTGCTCGATGTGAAGCAGCCGCGAACGGTGATACTGGACCGAGTCCATCAGGGCGTTCAGGAACGGCAGCGGGCACTGCTGCCGAATAAAATCGTGCAGGCCCAGGTCCGGCCCGAACATCTCGTGATAGTCGCCTTCGGGTTCCAGATCGGGCGGCAGGGCGACGGCGCGCAGCGTTTTCACGTCGGCGTCGGTCAGCCGAGGCGCCACGACCTCCACGGCCAGACTCTCGATGGCGCTGCGGACGGCATACACCTCCCAGGCGTACGTCTTGTCCATCGGCGCGACCTGGAAGCTGCCGTTGTCCGCCTGGATCACCAGACCGAGCTGCTGCAGGGCCGGCAACGCTTCGCGGATCGGCGTGCGGCTGACGCCGAGCCGCGCCGCCAACTGCTCGATGCTGAACGGCTGCCCAGGCGCCAGCACATTGCTGACGATGGCGTCCCGCAGTTGCCGAAACACCCGTTCGGTGAGGCTTGGCTGCCGTTCAAGGCGTACCAGTGCCGAGGCATCTGCACCAGCCGCTGCCATCTTGGAGCGGCTGGCCACTGCCATACCGTCGAGCATGGCCGGGTCCGTCTGCGTCGGCGGAACCGACTTCTCAGCACCAGTCATTGTGTGCGGACCTCCGATGTCTGCCGGATAGGTGGGCGGCGCGTCGGCTCGGGCAGCGGGGCGAGTGCGGAGTGTACGCGATCAGCCCGGGCGCACAACGCAGATCTCCGAGGGGAACGTTGTCAAACGCTCCCCGCCACCTCTGGTGACGCGAAAGATGTCTCCGAGCGCGCCCAGCCCCACACCGGGCGGGCAGATGTTCGGGTGCAGCTCGATCGTCATGTCAGCTTGCATCGGCAGATCGACGAGCGCGCTCGACAGGCCGCCAAGGTAGCTGGCCGTGTCCGGCTGAGCAATGGTCTTCGAGGTCGGGTACTCGGAGTAGTCCAGGCCGATGAAGTGCGACGACCGAAATCGGACCCTGTCGGTCTCGCGCGCCTCCGGGAAGTGCCGAAACAGCTCGGCGTCCGCAGCCAATCCCGGCGCCCTGGCGCTGGACCCAGGCGTCAGGAGGGCCGCGGCCGCGCTCTGCGCGTCGAAGACGGCCTGCCAGGTCCGCTGATGGGACTCGTCGGGTTCGCCGACGGTGAACATCCGCAGCGCGTGCCCGTAGTAGCCGCCGTAGATCAAGTACAGACCGGTGATGACGCAATCGCCCGGCTGGACGACGCGGGTGTTCTCCTCGGGCCGCCGGCGCGTCCGGTCTGGCCTCGGCGCGCCGACCATCCAGTTCCAGACGAACTCCGCGCCCTCAAGCTGGCCCACGGCGTTCGCGATGGCCTGGAGCTGCCAGACCGGCCGGGCCTGACCGGCCAGCGCCGCCGCAAGCTGATCGAAGATCACATCGCAGATGGCGGCCGCGCGCCGCATCCGGGCCAGCCCGATCTCGTCCTTCACCATTCGCTGCTCGTCCAGCAGGACGTCCACCCGCGAGAACGACCAGCGGTCGTCGGGCGTCGGCGCGGTCAGCTCGGCGTAGACCCCGTGCATCAGCTCACCGGCCCCGATCAGCCCGACCTGTCCCCGAATCCCGCGCTCGTCCAGGGCCACCCGCACCAGCCGCCCGTGGTTCCCCGACGGCTCGCAGCGCTGATCCACGATCCACGGCGCACGCTCGCGCATGTCGCCCACGTCGCTCGGCCCCGGGACCACGACGACCGGCTCGCCGTCCATCGGCACGATCATCGTGGCCGTGCCGCCGCCGCTGAACCAGTCCAGCAGGTAACGCAGGTTGCCGTGCGTGCTGGTCCCGGATAGCTGCCGCGCGCCCTGCGCGAAGACCACCAGCGCCGCGTGGCCAGCCTGCGCGCCAGCCGCGCGCAGCCGCTCGATGCGGGCCTGGAGGATCGACGGATCGACGGGGATCTGGTCGGGACCGGGCTGCTGCTGGCGTGGGAAGGCGGCGGGATCGATGAGGAATGCCACGAAGCCTCCTGACTGGGTGGGGACGGGGCCGGCCGGCCGGACAGTGGATTCTACATGTTGCATCCAGCCCCCATTCCGGACCAGCGCGAGCCCGACGAGCGCCGTCGCCTGAGGAGGGGCATCGCTCTCGAAAGGGCGACTCGGAAGGGGTATGCAGAACGCTGCAAGATCCGACCTGCGGATTGTGCGTATCGCACACATGATGTAATGTGCTACATGTAGTATGCTCGGTCCAGACCCGTTGAGGGCGGTTTCGCCGGGAGTCTGGGGATGCGCCTCCTGCTCGTCAACCCGAACACCAGCCGCGACATGACCGCTGCCATCCTTGAGGTCGGGCGGCTGGCCGTCGCGGCGACCCCGGCCGTCGTCGTGGACGCCCTCCAGCCGGAGCGCGGCCCGGCCTCCATCGAGGGCCAGGCCGATCAGGTGGTCAGCGCCCACTGGGCCCTGGATGCCGTCCTGCCCCTGGTCGACCGCTACGACGCCGTCGTCGTGGCCTGCTACAGCCATCATCCGCTGACCGCCGCCCTGCGCGAGCTGCTGGTCCAGCCGGTCCTCGGGATCATGGAAGCGTCGATCCTCTACGGGTTGATGCTGGGCGACCGCTTCAGCATCGTGACGACCTCGCCGCGCTGGGAGCCGCTGCTCAGCGAAGGCGTCCGCGCGCTCGGGTACGACCGGCGCTGTGCGTCCGTCAGGAGCAGCGGGCTCTCGGTCCTGGAGCTGGGGATGCTGCCGCCGGCGCGGGTTCGCCAGCGTCTGTGCGAGGTGGCCGTCGAGGCCGTCCAGCGCGATGGCGCATCGGTGATCTGCCTCGGCTGCGCCGGCATGGCCGGCCTGGAATCCGACGTCAGCGCCGCGACAGGCGTCCCGGTGGTGGATGGGGTCGCGGCGGCCATCAAGCTCACGCGGAGCCTCGTCGAGAGCGGCCTGACGACCAGCAAGCGCGGTCTGTACGGACCGGTGCAGCGGCAGCCTGCCGTCGGGCTGCCGCCCGGAATCGCCTCGATCTACGCCGCCGCGGCGCTCGCGTCCGGCCCGGCGACGAACCGCACCACCGACCTGTGACGCACGCCTGACATCCGACGCGACATCCGACCCGACATCCGAAAGGAGCGACCAGATGTTGACCCGACGCCAGTTCGTGTCTCAGGCCCTGTTGCTGGCCGGCGCCCTCGGTGCGGCAGCCTGCACGCCGGCCGCGTCGCCAGCGCCGGCCAAACCCGCCGACGCCAAGCCAGCCGCCGACGCCAAGCCGGCCGCCGACGCCAAGCCAGCCACCGACGCCAAGCCAGCCGCCGCCGATGCCAAACCGGCGTCCGCTGCGCCGGCCGCCGCGCCCAACGCCGCCGGCAAGCCCCAGTACAAGCTCGATCTTGGCGGCTACAAGGGGCCGGCGCCCACGGGCCAGAACATCAAGCTCCGCTTCATGCGCCAGTCGTTCAACCCGGTCACCGAGGCCGCCATCAAGGCCTGGAACGCCGAGTGGGCGGCCGCCTACCCCAACATCGCCATCGAAGAGGAGCCTGTGCCGTACGGCGACCTCAACCAGAAGCTCCAGACATACGTCGCGGCCGGCGATGCACCGGACGCCATGATGGGGAAGGGCGACTTCATCCAGGCCTACGTCTTCAACGGGATCGTCCTCAACCTGAGCGAGTTCCTCACCGACGAGTACATCAACGACATCCCGCCGGCCATGCGCGATCAGCAGAGCGTGAATGGCAAGCTGTACGGCATGCCCTGGGAACAGGGCCAGGTCATGCTCTACTTCAACAAGGATCTCTTCGAGAAGGCCGGCGTCGCGACCCCGCCTGAGACTGACGACCTGACCAGGGGCTGGACCTGGGACCAGATCGCGGACGCCTGGACGAAGCTGAACGCGTCGATCAACCCCGGTGGAGACGGACCGACCTACACGCTGGCCTCGTCGGCGTACGGCAACGGCGGTCCCGGCTCGAGCTACTGGTACGAGGGGATCTACACCCGCTCGCTGGGCGACCCGAACGCCCCGAAGGACAGTTCGGCGTACAAGACGTTCGCGGGCGTCAGCTCCGACGGCCTCACCGCGACTGGCTACGTGAACACGCCAGAGGCCGTCAAGGGGATGCTGCTCTATCAGCGCATCTTCAAGGAGAAGTTCTCGCCCTCCGTCGCCACGCCGAACCAGTTCGAGGACGGGAAGGCCGCGACACGGTTCTCCTCGATCAACCTCGCCAACCGATTCGCCAATCCGGACTCTGCCCCGAAGTTCAAGTGGGGCGCCACGCCGGTGCCACGCGGAAACGTCGTCTTCAACCACATCAGCGGCGACTCGCCGATCATCTACGCCAGGACGAAGTACCCGGCCGAGACGGCGGCCTACCTCGGCTTCATTCACAACGACAAGAACCGGATGGCGTTCCACACCAACTGGGGGTCGATGCCGGCCAGAACGTCGCTGTTTGACAAGATGGCCGGGTACAAGGAGTTCCCGCGGAGCCTGGCTGTCGCGCTGACGAAGGTGGGATACGCGCCGCCGGTGACTCCGGGCTACCTGGAGTACTTCAGCGTGATGAACACGGCCATCAAGGACATCGCGCTGGGTGCTGCCGTCGAGGCTCGCCTCAACAAGGCGGCCAAGGAGATCGACGATCTCCTCGTGCAGTACAAGAAGTAGCCTCGCATCGCCGAGACGAGAGGTCGGAGTATGCAGGCGACACTGCCGCGCGTTCGCAGGTCACCACGAGTCAGGGCCGATGTCCTGCTCGTGGCAACCCTGTTTCTGTTCCCCACGTTCGTCGGACTGATCGTCTTTCACTGGCTGCCGCTCGCAGCCGCCGTTCAGAACAGCCTGCTGCGGTTCAGCCCGTTGAACCCGAGTGCCGCCACGTTCGTGGGGCTGAGCAACTACGCCAACTTGCTCGAGAACGAGCGGTTCATCCGCGCCACGGTCAACTCGCTGATCTACATCGGCGGGAAGCTGGCCCTGCAAATCCCGCTCGGGCTCGGCATCGCGCTGCTCCTGAACCGGTCATTGCCGGGGACGCGGATCGTGCGGGGGGCCGTCTTTGCCGCGCTGGTCGCCTCCGAGGCCGTGGTTGCGCTGATCTGGAACATCCTCTACACCCCGGACAACGGCCTGTTCAACGCCTTCCTCGGAGCGGTCGGGATTCCCGGCCAGCCGTTCCTGACCAGCGTGGCGCAGGCGTTGCCCTCGGTCCTGGTGATGATCGTCTGGAAGGACATCGGCTTCACCACGCTGATCCTGCTGGCCGGCCTCCAGACGATCCCACATGAGTACCAGGAGGCAGCCGAGATCGACGGAGCGGGCGCATGGGCGCGGCTCGTCCACATCACGCTGCCGTTGCTGCGCCGGATGCTCCTGCTCGCCACCTTCATGGCGACCATCTCCGGCAGCCGGATCTTCATCCCCATCGCACTCATGACTGACGGAGGCCCGGAGGACGCCACCATCAACGCCGTCTACTTCATGTACGAGCAGGCGTTCAAGTTCCAGCGCATGGGCGACGCGTCAGCTGTGGCGATGCTGGTCATCCTGCTGCTGGTGGCGATCACGCTGGTGCAGGCGCGGCTGCTGCGAACCGACCATGAGTACTAGGGCGAGGGGACGATGATGCAAAACAGCTCGCTCGCCCCGCCGCCGGCGACGGCCGGGGCTGCCCCGCTGCCCGGTCAGCGGCCAACCTGGTTGGACCGGTCGCTGGCAGACGTGCCGTCCTACGTCGCGATGGTCGCCGTTGCTTTCATCTTCCTGACGCCGTTCATCTGGATGTTCCTGACCTCGTTCAAGCCCACCGTCGACGTCTTTCGCTACACCACGCCGTTGAGCGTCTGGACGTTCATCCCGCCAGCGCCAACGCTGGAGAACTACGTCTCGATCTTCACCACCTGGAGCTTTCACCGCGACCTGCTGAACACGCTGATCGCGGCCGGCGGACAGGTCACCGGCGCGCTGCTGACCTCGACGCTGGCGGCGTTCGTGTTCTCGCGGATGCGCTTCCCCGGCCGCGATGTGCTGTTCGCCTTCACCATGCTGACGGCGTTCGTGCCGTTCGACGTGGTGGTGGTGCCGCTGTACATCGTGATGCGGAGCCTGGGACTGGTGTCGTCGTACTGGGCGCTGTTCCTGCCGTTCAGCTTCAGCCCGTTCGGCATCTTCCTGATGCGGCAGTCGTTTCTGGAGATCCCGCGCGAGCTTGACGAGGCCGCCACCATCGAAGGCGCGTCGCTGGTCCAGGTGTTCTGGCACATCATCCTGCCGAACACCCGCCCGGCCCTGGTGACCCTGGCGCTGATCCAGTTCATGTGGTCGTGGAACAGCTACCTCTGGCCGCTGGTCATCATGCAGGATCCGAACAAGCAGGTGGTCCAGGTCACCATCGCCAAGTTCCGCACCATCGCCAACTTCCCGCTGTTTGGCGAGCTGTTCGCGGCTGCCACTGCCGCCACGATCCCGCTGCTGATCCTGTTCTTCCTGCTCCAGCGCTACTACGTGCGCGGGATGCTGGTATCGGGAATGAAGTAGCCTGCAAGCAGTATGTCGCACCCGCACCAGGCACACAGCCGATTGCCGAATCCGGTCCGCTCGCCGTGCCGCACCGGCCGAGCGGACGCCCACAGGGAGGGGAGACCATGCGCGTTGGTGTTGACGGTCGCAAGATCCCGAAGGCTGTCGAGTACGGTCCGCTCAAGAGCTTCACGCACGCCCGTGAGCTGGGGCTGGAGGGGCTGTTCTTCCGCACGGTGCTGGAGATGAGCCCGACGCTCGATCACGGCGAGATGCGCGAGATCAAGGCCCACGCCGATTCGCTCGGGATGTACTGCGAGAGCGGGCTGGGGAAGGTGAACCCGTACGCCTCGCCGGAAGCGCCCGAGCTGCGCGCAGCCGGCGACGGCGACATCCTCCTGGGATTCCGCCGAATGCTGGAGGCCTGTCGTGCCGCCGACATCACCGAGGTCTGGATCGGGACCGCCAACTACAAGGGCGTCTACAAAGGCTACTGGGCCTATGACCGCTTCCGCACCGATGTCACCTGGGCCGAGCAGCTCGAAGCCACCGGGCGGTTCCTGAAGAAGCTCGCCCCGATGGTGCGCGATCTCGGCATGCACATGAACATGGAGACGCACGAGGAGATCAGCTCGTTTGAGGTGGTGCGCCTGGTCGAGGCCACCGGGCCTGACGTGATGGGCATCACCTTCGACATCCCGAACGTCACCCAGCGCGGCGAAGCGCCGGTCGAGGCGGCAAAGCGGGTGGCGCCCTACGTCCGCCAGACGCATCTGAAGGACATCGTCCACGTCCTGACGCCGGAGGGCACCCTCCGACAGGTGCGCCCGTGCGGCCAGGGGATGGTCGACTTCGAGTTCATCCTGCCGCTGCTGTACCAGCACAACCCGTCGCTGCACCTGACCATCGAGAACCCGAACACGGCCGGCCACACGCTGACCCAGGTCTTCGATCCGGTCTGGAACGCCTCCCACCCCGACCTGAGCGTCTCGGAGTACGCCGAGTTCATCCGGCTGGCCCAGCTGTGCACCTCGAAGATCGCGGCCGGCGAGTGGGTCAGCATCGACGAGTACGACTCGCACCCGTTCGACTACGCTCGCGAGGTCTGGTACATCCAGGAGAGCGCGGCCTACCTGCGCGCGGTCTGCGAGAAGTACGGCCTGGGCCAGACGCTCGCGGCGGCAGGGGCAGCACGGTGAACGTTTCGATCTACTCGCGGACCCTCGACGCGACGCCCCAGCCAATCAGCACCACCCTTGATGTCGTCAAGGGGCACGGGCTCGGCGGCTGCATGGTCGCGTCCGTCTTCGACGTGAGCAAGACCCTGGACCCCTCCGAGCTGCGTGACGTCCGCGCGTACGCTGAGTCGCTCGGCCTGTTCCTGGATGTCGCCGGCGGCCAGATCAACCCGTACCACTTCGGCAAGCGCGAGGATATCGTGGCGGCCGGCGACGGCGACTTCCGGACCGGCCTGGAGCGCGTCCTCCTGGCCGCCCAGATCCTTGGCTGCTCGGCGACGTTCTTCACCGTCGGCGCACTGGTGGACCGGTTCAGCCGGTCAGTTCCCTGGGCCAATCAGGTCGCGGCCACGACATCGTTCCTGAAGTCGCTGCGGCCGTTCCTGCTCGACCACGACCTGCGCCTCGACGTGAAGACGCACGAGGAGATCACCTCCGACGAGTGCGTGCGGATCGTCGAGCAGGTCGGGCCAGACGTGATGGGCATCGGGTTCGACCCGGTCAACGTGCTGGTCCGACTCGAAGCGCCCGTGGAGTCGGCCCGGCGCGTCGGGCCGTACTGCACCCGCGCCTTCCTGAGCGACGCCGACCTCTTCTTTACGGCGAGCGGCATCGACCGCAAGCTGCGGGCCGTGGGCGATGGCATCCTGGACTGGCCCGGCATGCTGGCCGTGTTGGCCGAGGCCGGCGCCGAGCCGAGCCTGACCATCGAGCTGCATCGCGGTCAGTTCGGGATGCCGATCTTCGACCGGGCGTGGATCGCCGCGCAGACCGACCTGCGGCTGCCCGAGCTTGCCGAGGTCGTGCGGCTGACCGTCGTCTCCGAGGAGAAGCTGAAGGACCCCGCCCGGCCGCCCCGCGAGGCGTTCCAGGTGAACGTGCTGGAGCGGCTGCCGGCCACCCTGGCCTACCTGCCGACGCTCCTGGGCAGCGAGCTGCCGGTCGGGGCGGGAGTGAGCGGATGAAGACCCGCATCACCGGCCGCTTCGTCGCTGGCTACGACGCAGCCCACAACGGCGGTGACCACGTCGTCTACTGTGACGGCGAGGTCGTCTACGACGATGACCGGGTCGTGTTCGTCGGGCACGGCTATCCGGGCGACGTAGATCGGGAGATCGCGGCTGGCGACGCCCTCGTCAGCCCCGGCTTCCTGGACATGAACGCCCTGGCCGACATCGACCACGGCATCCTTGACACCTGGCCCACCGCCGACCTGATGACCGGCCACGTCTGGTCCGAGGACTACTTCAACCATCGCCGCCATGAGCTGTTCGGCGCCGACGACGAGCGGTTCAATCGCCGGTACGCGCTCACGCAACTGCTGCTGAACGGGATCACCACGGCCTTGCCCATCGCCGCCGAGACGTACCGCGAGTGGTGCGAGACCGAAGACCAGATCGCCGACATGGCCGAGATCGCCGGCGATCTCGGCCTGCGCCTCTACGTCGGGCAGGCCTACCGCGGCGGCATCAATATCATCCGCGCGGATGGCTCGCGCGATGTGGCCTGGGACGAGGCCTGCGGCGAGCAGGGGCTGGAGCAGGCCGCCAGCATCGTGCGGCGCTTCGACGGGGCGTACAACGGTCGGATTCGCGGCGCGTTCCTGCCCTGCCGCATCGAGACGGTGACGCTCGACATCCTTCGCAAGACGAAGCAGTACGCCGATGAGCTGGGCGTCCCGATCAAGCTGCACGCGGCCCAGGGGCTGCCGGAGCTTGCCCTGATCCAGCAGTGGCACGGCAAGCGGTCCATCGAGCTGCTGGGCGAGATCGGGTTTCTCGGGCCGAACGTCGGCATCCCGCACGTCTTCTTCATCGGCGGCCGGAACGGCGTACCCGACGACGGCGCGGACGAGCTGGCGCTGCTCCGGGACACCGGCACGACCGTCATCCACTGCCCGATCCCAGCCGCTCGCCACGCGCGCTCGCTGGACACGTTCGACGGCTACCGCGAGGCCGGCGTCAACGTCGCGCTGGGCACCGACATGTTCCCGCCGGACATCATCCGAGCGATGGACTACGCCTCGAACATGGCGAAGCAGCGGGTCCGCGACCAGTCGGCCGGCTCGGCGGCAGACATGTTCCGGGCGGCGACGCTCGGCGGCGCGAAGCTGCTCGGGCGAGACGACCTCGGGCGGCTGGCCCCGGGTTCCAAAGCCGACATCACCATCGTAGACTTGAGCCAGCTGCGGACCGGCCCGATTGACGATCCGATCCGCACGATGGTGATGAACGCGAACGGCGCACAGGTCAAGACGGTCATCGTGGACGGCGTGACGGTCGTCGAAGACGGCCAGATCCCCGGCCAGGATGTCGAGGCGATGCGGGCGCGTGCCCAACGGTACTTCGAGACCTATAAGGCCGCCTACTCGGAGCGGGACTACCTGCGCCGGCCGACCGATGTCCTGTTCCCTCCATCCTTCAAGACGGTTGAGCGAGGCCCGGCATGAGCACGTCAACGGCCGACCTTCTCCTGACCGGCGGCACGGTGGTAACCGTGGACGCCGACCGCCGCATCCTCGAAGACGGGGCAGTCGCAATAGAAGGCGGGCGGATCGTGGCCGTCGGCCCAACTGCCGCGCTGACGGCGACCTACACCGCCCGCAAGACCGTCGACTGCAAGGGCAAGGCGATCCTGCCTGGGCTGGTCGACGCGCACGGCCACGGCGGCCACTCCCTCATCAAGACGATTGGCGCGGACACGCCGACCTTCTGGATGCGCATCGTCACGCCGACCTACTTCCATTTCACGACGCCTGCGTACTGGTACGCCGATGGTCTCGTCTCGGCGCTGGAGCGGCTGCGGTTCGGCGTGACGACGGGCGTCAGCGTGATGGGCTCGATGCCGCGCGCGGACGACCCGCGCATCGGCAACAACCACGCGAAGGCGTACAGCGAGGTCGGCGTCCGCGAGGTCGTGTGCGTCGGTCCGTGCGCACCGCCCTGGCCGCATGCCGTCAGCCGGTGGGACAGCGGAGTCCGCGAGGAGTTGACCTTCACCTTTGACGAGGCGATGGCCGGTACCGAGGCGGTCGTCCAGACCTGGCACCACGGCGCAAACGACCGTATCCGGGTCTTCGTGACGCCGTTCACGATGATCGCCTCGCTGGACCCATCCAACCCGACGACCGCCGACGCCGCCACCACCCTCACCGACTTCGACCGCCAGCAGGCTCGCCGCGTCCGCGAGTTGACGGCGAAGTACCACACCCGCATCCACACCGACGCCTTCGCCGGCATGGTGCGGCTGGCGGCCAAGGACGAGTGGGCGCTGCTGGGGCCAGACGTGCACATCCAGCACCTGCGCGGCATCTCGCTGCAGGAGGTGCAGATCCTGGCCGACACGGGAACCCATGCCACGCACTCGGCCAGCAGCAATCAGGCGAGCGGTCGCTGCCCGGTCCCGGAGCTGATGCAGGCCGGCGTGAACGTGGCCATCACCACCGACGGCACCGCCCCGAAGGTCAGCTTCGACCTGTTCCAGGCGGTGCGCCGCGCCCAGACGGTCCACCAGATGATGTCCCGCGACATGTTCCTGCTGCCGCCGGGCAAGCTCCTGGAGATGATCACCATCGACGCCGCGAAGGCGCTCGGCTGGGATGACGAGATCGGCTCGCTGGAGGTCGGCAAGAAGGCCGATGTGACGGTCGTCAACCTCCGACAGCCGCATCTGACGCCCAACGTCATGGTCGTGCATCGCCTGATCTACGAGGCGGTCGGCAACGACGTGGACACGGTCATCGTGGACGGGCAGATCCTGATGGAGGATCGCAAGGTGCTCTCGATTGACGAGGGTGGGGCGCTCGATCTCGGGCAGGAAGAGAGCCTGAAGCTGATCGAACGGGCCGGTCTCCAGTCCCATCTGCACGAGCCGGGCTGGGGCAAGATCCGCCTGGAGTTCGACGAGCCGGTGCGGCTGCCTGGCTGAAGCAGACCCCCGCCGACGGCCACCGCCTGCCTCTCGCGCCGGAGTGAGCGGACCACATCCCTGCCGGGTTCGCTCGCCCAGGCGGATCGTGCCGCGGGGCAGACTCGCGGGCAGTTCGGGATGGGCTACTTGCCCATCAGCACGAGCGCCAGTACTACCAGTCCTGCTGCCACCCGGTACCAGACGAAGACGTCCACAGGCTGCCGCTGGAGGTAGCGCAGCAGGAAGCCGATCGCCAGTGCGCCCACGACCGCTGCTGTGACGACGCCCACCGCGAACGCCAGAAGCTCCCCACCGACCGGCGGCGCTTTGACCAGCCCACGCAGCTTGTAGAGCGCCGCCGCCACCGTGATCGGGGCGGAGAGCAGGAACGAGAAACGGGCCGCCGACGCCCGGTCCAGGCCACGGAAGAGGCCGGCGGTCAGTGTGATCCCCGACCGCGAGACCCCGGGCATCAAGGCCAGCACCTGCGCGAAGCCAATCGTCAGCGCGTCCGCCAGGGTGATCTGATTCAGGCGTCGCTGCTGGCTGCCGAGGCGGTCTGCTGCCAGCATGATCAGGCCGAACACGATCAGCAGCACGGCGATCTGGAGGGGCGAGCGCAGCAGCTCCTCGATCTTGTCCTCGAAGAGCACCCCGACGACGCCAGCCGGGATGCAGCCCAGCACGATCAGCCACGCCAGCCGCCATTCGTGGCTGGCGCGCGCCTGGGCGCTCGTCAGGCCCGAGAGCACCGCCTGCGCCAGCCGAAGCCAGTCCCGCCAGAAGTAGCCGAGCAGCGCGGCGGACGTTCCCAGGTGCAACGCCAGGTCGAAGGTCAGGCCGTGTTCCTTCCACCCCAGCAGCCAGGGCGTCAGAATCAGGTGGCCGGAGCTGGAGATCGGCAGGAACTCGGCGAGACCCTGGACGATGCCCAGCACGATGGCCTCGATCAGCGACACGTTCACCATGCACTCCTCGCCCGGAGCGCAGGCGTCCGGTTCGTGTGGCGCTCCGCCGGCCGGCAGCGCCGGTGACCGGACGAACAGCAGCCCGCCGATTGTATCCGAGAGGATCGGCGGGCCGCGTAGCGTATCCTGGGTCGTGACGGGGGCGTCAGACGGCTGCGACAGGCGTCGGCGGGACCATCACCTTTCCAAGCTCGTCGGCCGGCAGGATCGGGCTGCCCTCGTAGAGGTAGCACGACGCGGCGCGGAACTCGTCGATCTGGTAGAGCGGCGGGCGCTTCTCGCGGCAGATCGCCATGGCGGCCGGACACCGCGCGGCGAACGCGCAGCCGTCATGGGGAGCGGCAGCCGCCTTGCGGGCCTCGTCGTTGGGCGGCGGCTCGGCGTGCCAGGCCGTGTCGGGATCGGGCAGCGGCACCGAGCCAACCAGCAGCTGGGTGTACGGATGCTTCGGGTCGCCCACGACCTTCTCGACATCCCCGACCTCGGCCACCGAGCCTCGGTACAGCACCACGATGTTCTCGCTGATCTGGTACGCCGTGGTCAGGTCGTGCGTGATGTAGATCAGCGAGATGCCGAACGCCCGGTTCAGCTCGCGCAGGCTCCCAAGAATCGTCGCGCGGAGCGACGCGTCCACCATCGAGACCGGCTCGTCGGCGATGATGATGCGGGGACGGATCAGCAGTGCCCGCGCCACCATGATGCGCTGACGCTGACCGCCGCTCAACTGGTGGGGGTACCGCCCGAGCGTCTCGTCGGGGCGGAGGCCGACCGCCCGCAGCGTCTCCTCGATCTTGTCGCGCGCCTCGGACTTCGAGTTCGCCAGCTTGAACTTGGCGACGGGTGTCTCCAGCACGTGATCGACGTAGTAGAACGGGTTGTAGACCTCGTACGGATCCTGGAAGATCACCTGCACGTCGCGCAGAAACTGCTTACGCTGGGCGGCGTTGAGCTTCCGCAGGTCGGTCCCGTTGTAGAGCACCTCGCCGGTGCTGGGCGTCACCAGCCCGAGCAGCAGCCGCGCGAGCGTCGTCTTCCCGGAGCCGGACTCGCCGACGACGGCCAGGATCGATGCTGGCTCCGTCTCGATGCCGAGCGAGAAGTCGCGCAGGGCGACGGTCTTCGTCTTGTCGAAGAGGCCGCCGCCAAAGACCTTGCCAGCGTTGCGGGCTTCCAGCAACACGCTCACGGTGCATCCTCATACAGGTGGCAGGAGACCCACCGCCCGGGTTTCACTTCGGTCAGCTTCGGCTCGACATCCTCGCACTTCGCGAAGGCGGACGGGCAGCGGAAGCGGAACGGACAGCCCTTCGGCTTGTTGAGCAGCGACGGCGGCAGCCCGGGGATGCCCTGGAAGACGCCCTTCTCCTTCAGCGACGGCAGGCTGGCGATGAGCAGCTTGCTGTAGGGGTGGAGCGGGTCCTCGAAGATCGCCCGCACGTCGCACAGCTCGGCCAGGTTGCCAGCGTACATCACGCCGAGCCGGTCCACGGCCTGCGCCATCAGCCCCATGTCGTGCCCGACCAGGATGATCGCCGCGCCGAGGTCAAGCTGGACGTTTCGGAGCGTCTCCATCACCTGCCGCTGCACGACCACGTCAAGGGCGCTCGTCGGCTCGTCGGCGATGATGACCTTCGGCGACATGCTGATGGCGATGGCGATGCAGACGCGCTGCTTCATGCCGCCGCTCAGCTCGTGCGGATACATGTCCGCGACCTTCGGTGAGAGGCCGACGCGCGTCAGCAGGTCCGCGATCTTCTCCTGCATCTCGGCCTTGCCGAGCCGAATCCCATGATCCTTCAGCGCGTCGAGGATCTGATCTCGCACGCGGATGACCGGGTTGAGCGAGTTCATCGCGCCCTGCGCCACCATCGCGATGACCGCGAGCCGCCGCTGGCGCATCTCCTCGTCGGACAGGCCGATCAGATCCTGCCCGTCGACGAAGACGTGCCCGCCTTCGATCCGGCCCGGCGGACGGATCAGCTGCATCAGGGCCAGGGCGATGGTCGTCTTGCCCGAGCCGGACTCGCCGACAAGGCCCAGCCGCTCGCCGGCTTTGACGGTAAACGTCACGCCGTCCACTGCGCGAACCGCGCCGCGTGGCGTGTGATAGTAGACGCGGAGATCCTCCACCTCGAGGACATCCGCCCGGACGCGGGGCCACTCCTCAGTCGGAGCCTGAATTGCCATGACGCCTCACACCGACCGTCGTAGACGTGGATTTGCGACCTCGTCCAGGCCAATCGCGACCAGGAAGAGGCCAATGAAGACCGTGCCGATCACCACGATCGGCGGAACCCACCACCACCACCAGCCATTGATGATCGCGGCGTTGTAGTTGACCCAGTACAGCGTCATGCCGATGGTCGGCGCCTCGAATGGACCGAGTCCGAGTACCTCCAGGCCGATGGACGCCAGGATCGCCGCGGACGTCGAGTTGACCAGCGCGGCGACCAGGTACGGGAGCAGGTTCGGGAGCATCTCCTTGACGATGATCTCCGGGCCGCTCATGCCGGACATCTGCGCGATCTGGATATAGCCGCGCTCGCGCAGCGTCAGCAACTGTGAGCGGATCGTCCGGGTCGGGTACAGCCACGCCAACGATGCGACCACCAGCGCCATCTGCGTCACGCCGAGGCCGCCGCGCACGTTCATCGCCACCGTGATCAGGATCATCAGGCCGGGGATCGTCAGGCCAGTGTCCACCAACCCCTTGATAAGGTTGTCCACCTTGCCGCCGTAGTAGGCGGCCACGAATGCCAGCGCCGCGCCAAACCCGACGCCCAGCAGCCCGGCCGTCAGGCCGATTTGCAGGGTCATCGGCGTGCCGGCCACCGCGACGGCGAACATGTTACGGCCCTGGCGGTCGCTGCCGAACGGCAGCTCGGCTGACGGCGGCCGGAGCGGCGCGACCGACACGGCCCGCGCCTCGTCCAGATCGACGAACAGCCGCCCGACGATCAGGAACAATGCCAGAATCAGCAGCATCGTGAGGCCGACCGGCAGGGACGGGTTCCGCCGCATGTATCGCAAGACGGCGCCCGCCCGCTCGCCGGCCCCGGCTCGCGTGGCCTCAGCCCGGTCCGCGGCCTGAGGGAGCGAGGTCAGTCCAGCGCCGGGCGCGCCGGAGGCTGGTGATACAGCGCTCATCTCATCCCCTCTGATACGTGATGCGCGGGTCGAGCAGCGGGTAGACCAGGTCCAGCACGAACGTCGCCACGCCAATCGAGATGATCACGATAAAGACGATGCCCTGGACCAGGAAGAAGTCGGACCCGCGAATCGCCTGGAACAGCACGGTGCCGATGCCCGGGTAGCCGAAGATCACCTCGACCAGGACGGCCCCAGAGAGAATCTGTCCGAGCACCAGCGCCAGCGCCGTGACCTGGGGCAGCATGGCGTTCCGAATGGCGTAGTGGAAGAAGATCGTCTTCGGGCGGAGGCCCTTCGCATCCGCGAAGTTGGTGTAGTCCTCGCCCTGCGTCGTCACCATCATCGCGCGCATGCCCAGCGCCCAGCCGCCAATCGACACGAGCACAATCGAGGCGGCCGGCAAGATGGCGTGCCGCAGGATATCGAGGGCGAAGCTCAACGACAGGTGCGGGATCGTGCCCGTCGTGAAGCCGCCGTAAAGCGGAAGGATTTGCAGCGAGAAGGCAAAAATGTAGACCAGGATCAGGCCGAGCAAGAAGAACGGCAGCGCGTGCAGCGCCAGGAGCGGCGGCATCAGAAAGTGCAACCACCTCGGTGCGCGCGGCCAGCCCAGAAACGCGCCCAGCAGGTTGCCGACGGCGAACGAGATCAGCGTCGTCATCGTCAGCAGCCCCATCGTCCAGGGCAGCCCTTCCAGCAGGATATCGACGACACGTCGCGGGTAGTTGGAGATCGAGTAGTTGAAATCGAAACGCACGACGTCGGACAGATAGACGAGGTACTGCTGCCAGAGCGGCTTGTCCAGACCGAACTTGGCCTCGTACTCGCGGACCATCTCCGCGACGCCCTGCTGCAGATAGCCGCCGGTGGCCGCCTGCGTCATCAACTTGTCCTCGATCGGACTCCGACTCCCCAGTCGAGGGATCAGGAAGTTGAGGGTGGCGGCAACCCACATGATGAGGAAGAAAATGCCAATGCGTTTGATCACGTAGTCTGGGCGCATGGTGGTCTCCAGGTCGTGGGCCGCAGGTCATGGGTCGAGGGGTGACTTCCCCACGATCCGCGACCTGCGGCCCACGACCGTACGCTACTGCGTCGGCTGAAGCTTGTGGTAGACCAGCGGCCCGGTCGAGTGGAAGAAGGCCGGGTTGATGTACGAGTCCTCCTGCGTCGGATACCCCGTCCAGTACGTCGTGTTGAGGGGCAGCCGATGGTAGAACTGCATCAGCGGGATGTCCGGCAGCTCTGGCAGCCAGATCTCCATCGCCTTGAGGAACAGCTCGGTGACCTTCGCCTTGTCAGACGGCGGCGTCACGTAGACCTCGTCCACCACCTTGTCGTACTCCGGGTTGCTCCACTTCGCAAGGTTCACGAGGTGGCCGCCCGGCACGTTCACGGAGGAGGACTGGTACAGCCGCAGCGTCTCGAACGGATCCTTGATGCTGCCGCCGTGCCCAAACATCGCCGCCTGGTGCTCGCCCTTCTGGAAGATCGGGCCGAAGTCCGGCGGGATGGCGAAGGTCGCGGCGATGCCCTGCCGCTTGAGCAGCTCCACCAGCACCGGCCCCGGCGAGGGGAAGTCCGGGTTGGCGATGATGTCCATCTGGAACTTCGCGCCGCTCGGGTCCACGTACATGTTGTCGGAGCCGCGCTTCCAGCCCAGCTTCGACATCATCGCGTGGCCCTTCTCGGGGTTGAACTCGTTCGTCGGCCACTTCTGCAGCAGCGGCTTCGCGGCGTCGAAGAACGGCCGCAGCGCCGGGAAGTTCGGCATCGGGAGCTCGGTCTTCTCAGACGAGCCGCCCCAGCCCACCTTGATCAACTGATCGCGGTCGATGAGGTAGCTGAGCGCCCAGCGGAACTCCGGGTTGTTGTACGGCGGCTTCTGGGTCTGGACGTACAGGGAGGTCGGCCACCAGTCCATGTTGCCGTACGGCAGCTTCTGGCCGCTGTAGGTGGTGATCTTCGCGTTGCCCTTGAAGACCGTCCCGAACGAGTCCACCTCGATGCCGGTGGTGAAGTCCAGGTCGTTCGTGATCAGCCCCTGGACGAGCTGCTGCTCGCCCTGGACCGGCAGCCAGACCAGCCGCTCGACCTTCGGCAACTGCCCGAAGTCCTTGACCACGCCCGTGCCCCACCACTCGGGGCGTCGATCCATGATCATCTGATTCGGCGACACCGCCACGACCTGCCACGGGCTCGTGGTGACCGGCCAGCCCTTCGCCACGTCGAAGTGCGTGAAGGTGGTCCAGTCCTGCCCGTCGAAGATGTGCTTCGGGACGATGTGCAGACCGATGTCGTACTTGTACGACAGCATGTGATAGAAGAAGCGCGGCGATGGACGCTGGAACGTGATCACACAGGTGTTCGGGTCCGCCGTCTTTGCCTCGGTGACCGAGTCCTGAACGTCCTTGCCCCACTTCACCTTGGGGCCGAGATCCCGCAGCATGTTGAGGGTGTACGTCACGTCCTCGGCGCTGAACGGCTTGCCGTCGCTCCACTTGACGTTCTGCCGGGTCTTGACGGTCAGCGTCTTGAAGTCGGGGCTGAACTGGTAGCTCTCGGCCAGCCACATCGTCTCCTTGTCAGCGTAGGCGCTGTAGAAGGCGAGCGGCTCGTAGATCGCGTTGAGGCCGATCTGCGGCGTCGATCCGATGGCGTACGGGCTCCACAGCTCATGCGCGATGAACTTGCCCTGGGTGCCGCCGCGCACCTGGATCAGCGTCCGGTTGCGCGCCACCTGCTTGACGCCCGACGGCGTATCGGCCGGCTTCTGCGCGGCGGCCGGGGCCTGCGCCGCCGGACCTGCGTTCGGATTGCCTGCTGGCGGACCGGCGTTCGGATTCCCGGCCGGGGGGCCGGCGTTCGGGTTGCCAGCGGGGGCCGCGGGCTTGGCCGCCTCGGCCGGCTTCGCGGCTTCCGCGGGCTTCGCCGGCTCCGCGGGCTTGGCGGGCGCGGCCGGTGCTGGCTGGCCGCAGGCGGCAAGCAGCGATGTACCGCTGGCCGCCGCGCCCACCAGCACGGCAAGGCTCAGGAATCGCCGGCGACTCACCGCTCGCTTCTGGACTGGCTGATCCATCATCGGATCCTCCTCCATGCGCTTCTGGGCGGCGCACATGCGCGCCGCCCCGAGCATCAATGCTCCGGATGGCAGCGGACCTCGGTCTGTCGCGACCGGCCGCTACCTCATGACAGGCGAAAGGGTAGCCGCGAGCAGGCGCTCGCGGCTAGCCCCACGTGGGCCATCCACGCTCGCACAGATTTAGACGGTCTTTCGCAGGCGCGGGTTGGCGATCTCATCCAGCCCGACCGAAACGGCGAACAGGCCTACGAACAGGATGAACAGGATCACGATGGGCGGCGCCCACCACCACCACCAGCCGTTGATCAGCGCGGCGTTGAAGAGCACCCAGTAGACCGTCATGCCGAGCGTCGGCGAGTCGATGGGGCCGAGGCCGAGCGCCTCCAGGCCGACCGACGCCAGGATCGCCGACGAGATGCTGTTCACCAGCGCCGCCGCGAGGTACGGGAACAGGTTGGGCAGCATCTCTTTGACGATGATCTCCGGCCCGCTCATGCCGGACAGCTTCGCAACCTGCACCCACGAGCGTTCGCGCATCGTGAGCACCTGGGCGCGAATCGTTCTGGTCGGCCAAAGCCAGGCTAAGCTCGCCACCACCAGCGCCATGATCTCGACGGAGAGCGCCTGCCGCACCGTGATCGCCACGATGATCAGCACCAGCAGGCCCGGGACCGTCAGCCCCACGTCGACGATGCCGCGAATGATGGTGTCGGTCCAGCCGCCGTAGTAGGCCGCCACGAACGCCAGCGCCGTCCCGATGCCAACGCCGAGAATGCCGGCGATCAGTCCGATACGCAGCGTCATCGGCGTGCCGGCGATCATGACGGCGAACAGGTCGCGCCCCTGACGGTCACTGCCGAACGGCAGATCCCAGGAGGGCGCTTGCAGCGCCCGCACCGACAACGGCCGGTACCGCTCCACGTCCCAGGCGAACGTCCCGATCAGCGAGAACAGCAGCAGGCCCAGGACCATGAGCGTGCCAACCATCAGGCTCTGATTGCGGCGGAAGTAGTGCAGGACGGCGATGCTCTTGTCGCGCGCCGAGTCCTGCCGCTGGGCTGCCGCATCTCCTGACGACGGACGTGGCCCTACTGCCACCGAGTCGGAGCCGGTGGCCCCCTGAACGACGCTCATGTCAGGCCCTCCGGTAGGTGATGCGCGGGTCGAGCAACGGATAGACGAGGTCGAGGATCAACGTCGCCAGGCCGAGCGTGACGATCAAGGCGAAGATCATACCCTGCAGCAGGAACCAGTCGGACTGCCGGATCGCCGTGAAGAGGACCGTCCCGATGCCGGGATACCCGAAGACCACTTCCACCAGCACGGCGCCCGAGACGACCTGTCCCAGCGCCAGCGCCAGCGAGGTCACCTGGGGCAGCAGCGTGTTCCGGATAGCGTACTTGAGGAAGATGGTTCGCCCCGAGAGACCCTTGGCGTCCGCGAAGTTGATGTAGTCCTCACCCTGGACCGTCACCACCATCGCCCGCATCGCCAGCGCCCAGCCGCCGACGGCCGCCAGGATGATCGACAGGGCTGGCAGCACCGCGTGCGACGCCACGTCCAGCCAGAAGCTCAGGCTGTACACATCTGGGAACGTGCCAGCCGTGTACCCGCCGATGTTGGGCAAGAGCTGGAAGCGGAACGTCAGGAAGTACATCAGCACCAGCCCGAGCAGGTAGTACGGGATAGCGTGCAACGCCAGCAGCGGCGGCAGGACGTACTTCAGAAAGGCCGGCGAGCGCGGCCACCCCATGAATGCGCCGAGCAGTGTGCCGAGCACGAACGACAGGAGGGTCGTCATGCCGAGCAGGCCGATGGTCCAGGGCAGCGCCTCGATCATCATCTCAGAGACGGTCCGCGGATAGTTCGCAATCGAGTAGTTGAAGTCCAGGCGCGAGACGTCCCCGAGGTACCTGATGTACTGGACCCAGAGCGGCTGATCCAGCCCGAACTTCGCCTCGTACTCCGCCACCATGTCGTTCATGCCAGCATGAACGTAGCCGCCGACCAGCGCCTGTTCGAGGAGCCGCTCGCGAATCGGGTTCTGCCCCGACAGCCGGGGAATGAAGAAGTTGAGCGTCGCTGCCAGCCAGGTGATGAGCAGGAAGAACCCGACTCGCTTCAGCACGTAATCGGCGCGCATGGCTTACTCCGAAGCACAAAGAAGCGGGGTCGGCAGACCGCACAGGCGTCCCACCGACCCCGCCGCCCGGGCCCTACTGCACGGGTTCGAGGTTGTTGAGGATGAGCTGGTGGGTGAGGTGCCAGAACGCCCCGTTGATGTACGGGTTCTGCGCCGTCGGCCAGTTCTTCCAGTACGTCTCGTTCATCGGGATCCGGTGGTGGAACTCGGTGAGCTGAACGTCCGGCAGCTCCGGCAGCCAGATCTCCATCGCCTGGTGGAACAGGCTCTGCAGCTTGGCCGTGTCGTTCATCGGCGTGACGAACACCTGGTCGACGATGGCATCGTACTTCTCGTTCTTCCACTTCGGGAAGTTGACGAGGTGCGCGCCCGGCACCGCCTGCGTCGCGCCCTGGTAGAGCCGCAGGGTGTAGTACGGATCGCGCACGCTGCCGCCGTGACCGTACAGGAAGCCGACGTACTCGCCCTTCTCGAACCGGCTGCTGGCATCAGGCGGCTGGCTGTAGGTCGCCTCGACGCCCTGCCGCTTGAGCAGCTCCTGCACCACCGGGCCGATGGCCGCGAAGGTGCCCGTGCCAGGACCCATGAAGTCGAGCTTGAAGGGCTGGCCGTCCGCCATCAGCCACTTGCCGCCCTCCTTCTTGAAGCCGTTCTTCATCAGAAGCTCGTCGCCCTTCTTGGCGTTGAACTCGATGGTGTTGTACTTCGCCAGCAGGTCCTTGACGGCCTCGAAGTACGGCTTCAGCGGCGGGTACGTCGGCATCGGCAGCTGCGACGGCGTGCTCGCGCCGCCCCAGCCCACGTCGATGATCTGGTCCCGATCCATGTAGTAGGAGATGGCCCAGCGGATGTCCGGATTGTCGAACGGCTTGGCGGTGTTGTTCAGGTAGAGCGAGGCCGGCCACCAGTCCGTATAGCCGTACGGCTTGTCGCGGCCAGAGTGGGTGATGATCTTCGGGTTCTGCTGCAGCACCGTGGGGAAGGTGGACGGCTGCAGGCTGGTGGAGAAGTCGCACTGGTTCGTGATGAGGGCCTGCGCCAGCTGCTGCTCGCCAGGGGTCGGCAGCATCACCAGCCGCTGCATCTGCGGCATCTGCTTGACGAGGCCGGCCTTGACGGCCCACCAGTCAGCCCGCCGGTCAAAGATCTTCTGCTCGGGCGCAGCGTAGCTGACCTTCCACGGACCCGTGGTGACCGGCCACTCCTTGGCGAGGTCGAACGCGCGGAACTGCGTCCAGTCCTGACCATCGTAGATGTGCTTGGGGACGATGTAGACGCCGATGTCGTACTTGTAGGTGACGAACTCGAAGAAGCGCGGGGCTGGCACCTTGAAGTTCAGGACGACGGTGTTCGCGTCCGTCGCCTTGGCCTCCTGCAGCACCTGCTGGACGTCCACGCCCCAGCGGACCTTGCCGCCGATGTCCTTCAACGAGTTGAACGTGAAGGCCACGTCCTCGGCGCTGAACGGCTTGCCGTCGCTCCAGGTGATCCCGGAACGGGTCTTGATGGTGAGCGTCTTGCTGTCCGGGCTGTACTGGTAGCTCTCGGCCAGCCAGAGGTGCTCCTTATCCGCGAACGCGCTGTAGAAGGCCAGCGGCTCGTAGAGCAGGTTCGGGCCGGACTGGTGGTTGGAACCGACCGCGTACGGGTTCCACAGCTCGGCGTCAGTAAACTTGCCCTGCTGCACCGAGCTGCCGGTGATGGCGATCAGGGTTCGGTTGCGCGGCACGTCGCCCGGCTTCGCAGCACCAGCCGGCGCAGCAGCCGCCGGCTTGGCAGCTTCGGCGGGCTTCGCCGCTTCGGCGGGCTTGGCGGCCTCAGCCGGCTTGGCCGGCGCGGCGGCAGCCGGAGCCGTGGTAGCGGCAGGGGCAGCCGGCTTCGCGGCCTCGGCGGGCTTGGCCGGCTCCGCTGGCTTGGCCGGGGCGGCTGGCGCCGGAGCACAGGCAGCCGTCAGCCCGATCGCCGCTGCGAACAGCGACGTCGTCCGCAAGAATGCACGACGGCCGATTCCTCGCTTCGGAGCGTCTTCGCTCATCGTAGAGTCTCCCAACAGACATGTGGGCATCGTGCCCAGATCAGAGTGCGCCTCGTCACCGTCACGCGACGCCATGTTCTACCCCGCCCGACTGCGCTCCAGCGACATCGCCAGGAACGCGCAACCGTTCGGGAGACGCGGAGAAGAAAAGTAAGCTGCCCGATTCTATGGCCGGCAGACCGGCGTGTCAAGGATCGGTAGAAAGCGGTCAGGGCGATTGCATGTTGATGTCGTCGTGCCGCCGCGTCGGGGCTTGAAAGCCCCGCCTACCATCCTGCAGTCGCTGCGCGACGCCCCGGTCTCACCAGACGACGCCGTTTCCGGTGTCCGTCGCGCAGCGACTGCATGCGTGTAGGCGGGGACTTCAGTCCCCGACCGCCCGTTCCATGATGCTTCGGGTACCAATGAACATGTAATCGCCCTGAGAAAGCGGTTGCTGCGCGACGTCGGCGTCGGAATCGGCATCTGCACGGTGAGTGGGGTTCCTGTGCGGCTGGCGGTCAGTTTCCGATCCGCCGGCACAGCCGCCAGGGCCTGAGTCTGTCACCATGCCAGAAGGGCCGCCGGCGACGCTCTGCACGTCGCCGGCGGCCCCTGGCCCGGTCGATCCAGTCGCCGGTCCGGGCCGGCGCTCACGTCTTCTGCATCAGGCGAACGAGCGCACGCGCGGCTGTCCGCCGCTCTCGCGGCTCGCGAGCCACCGGTCAACCGATGGCAGGCCGGCGCCGGTCAGGAAGAACAGCGCGCCAGCCGCCGCCATGATGAAGTCGAGCCGGGCCGCGCCCCACCCCATCTGCGATGGCAAGCTGACCGCCAGCCCGGCCACCAGGAACTGCACCACCATCAGCGGCCCGACGATCCGCGTGAACGCGCCGGCGATCAGCAGCAGCCCGCCGACCGTCTCGAAGCCGATGACCAGCGGAGCCATCACGCCGGCCATCGGGATGCCGACGTTGGAGAAGAAACCGGCGATGCCGGCCACACCCGGACCCATCAGCTTCGAGTAGCCAGCCAGGAACAGCACGACGCCGACCATGATTCGGAGAACGGCGATGCCGTATCCAGGGTTCAACCGCTCAAGTCTCTGCACGAATCGTCTCCGCGCCCAGAGGTTCTCCAGCCAGGACCGTTGCGCCCGCGCAGGCGCGCCGGCACGTCATCGGTGTTGCCGCCGCGCTCGGCAGCCAGACCATCGCCGGTGGGCGCCCCGTAGGGTCGGCACTGTCCTGACTGCGCGGTCTCGACCGGGGTTCATCAGTGACTACGCACGGCCGGCCCGCACCGGATCTATTTGAACACTCAACTATAACGGTGAACTCGTGGCTTGGGACAGCACCAGGTTGGCTAGCTCGCGGGCAGCGCGGCGACGCCTCGGCAGCGGATCCGCTCGACGATCGCCTCGGCCGTTGCCAGTGCCGCGTCCGGCGTTGAGAGCCGCTGGCCGTTCTCCACGAGCGCGGCCAACCGATCTTGGCGCCAGCGCAGCTCCGTCGCGATCGTCGCGAGGTGGCTCGGCGACGACGCCAGCTCGGCCGCCCCGGCCTCGACGATGTAGCGTGCGTTGCCCTCTTCCTGGCCGGGCAGCGGATCGAAGCCGATGATGGGCAGGCCGGCGCTGAAGCCCTCCGCCAGGGTGACGCCGCCGGTCTTCGTGACCAGCAGGTCGGACGCGACCATCAAGTCGGCGATGTGCTCCACGAACCCGAGCGGCCGGATCCGGTTGGCGCCGCTCATCCGCTGGACCCGCCGAAACAGCCGCTGATTGCGGCCACACACGACCAGGATCTCGGCGTCGAGGGGGGTCCGCGCCAGCGCGTCGAGGTGGGCGTAGGCGGCCGGCGAGCCTTCCGCTCCGACCATCATCAGGATCAGGAAGCGGTCGCGCGGCAGGTCGAGCCGCGCCCGCGCCTGCTGCTTCGCCTGCGATCCGATATCCAACTGGGAGAACGGCTCGCGGACCAGGAACCCGTTGACATCCACCCACTCCGGCCGAATGCCGACCGACGCCAGGGTCTGGGCGGCGTTGTCTGTCGGCACGGTGTACTGCACTGGAAACGTCGAGGCCCAGCCGAGGTGGACGTCCGCCCAATCGGTGATCACGACCTCGATGTTCGCCGGCACGCCGCTGCGCATCACCGAGCGAGCCACGAAACCCGTCGTACCGGGGAGCACCGTCACGACGGCGTCTGGCCGCCGCTCCGAGATCACCTCTTTGAAGGCCGGCCCGCCCAGCACGTCGCCGATCCAGTTCAGGCGCGGCCCCGAGGGCGGCCGGTTGGTCACGTCGAAAATCGCCCGCCAGAGGCTGGGCGAGCGGCGCGTGATGGTGGCGTATGCCCACGGAAACCAGGACAGCGGAAACCGGCCGTACTGGACGTAGAGGTCATCGACCCAGACCTCGGCCTCGCCGTCAGTCACGGTCAGGAGTGCCTGTCGCAGCGCTTCGGCCACACTCTGGTGGCCGCCGCCGACCCGGGATGACGCGATCTGTATCCGCACCTCGCCATTGTACGGGGGATCATGACCAAAACCACCCGCTCCGGGGCGGCCGCTCACACCGGCGGGTGCATCCTGCATCCCCGGGATGCAGGCGACAGCCCCATCTCAATCGAGATGGGGCTGCGTGCCTTCGATCTGGCCCGTGCGGCGAGGCCTACCGCCCGCTGAACGGCCCGCCACCGCCGAACGGTCCCCGGAACGGACCACCGCCGGCCGGCGGCCCGAAGCCGTCGGTCCCGCCGCTCATCACGAAGCGCGCCAGCGTCTCGCCGTTCGTGGTGACGACCACCACGAGGTCGCCCTGCTTGAGGGTCGTCGCGGCCGGGCGATTCCCAGGCGTCGTGGTGTCGGGCTTGCCACGGATGACCGTCTTGTCATCCAGCGTGAACGTCTTGTTGCTGCCGTCGTTGCCGGCGATGGTCAGGCTCGTGCCGCTCACCGAGGTCACCGCCCCTGGCGTGGCGTTGATGGCGACCGGCTTGTTGTCCTTGTCGCGCAGGTTGATCTGTGCGCCGCTGAAGTGCTTGAAGCGCTCGGCCGGCGTCAGTTGCTCCAGCCCCTGAAACTCGGGCGGGATGGCGTGCGGCCCGAACGGGCCACCAAACGGCCCGAAGCCGTTGGCGAACGCCGTGCTGACCGCGAACGCGCCCACGGCTCCGAGTCCCAGCACCAGTGCCAGCGATGTGCCGAGGACTGCGAGCGCGAAGCGAAACCGAGTCATGATGCGTCCCCTTTCGTGGCAGGCGGCGATGGGGCTTGCCGCCTGTTCCTCTCAAGCGTAGGCCCCGCCGGTCACACCCTCATGGCCGTCCGGTCACGAAACGGTGAACGCTGGCGGCCTCCGCTCGTCGCCCGGGTGCGCAGTCCGCCGTTCACAGATTCGTGACCGGTTGGCGACCGATCAGGCACCGCACGGCGCTACCATCCATCATGAGACCACCACATCGCGCGCATATCGTGCGCGCGGCCAGTGAGGCGACCGTGGCAACCATCGTCGTGGCTGAGGACGAACGCGATCTGAACGCCCTGGTTCGCCGCCACCTGGAGGACGAGGGGCACCGGGTGGTCCAGGTGTACGACGGCGCGGATGCTGTCGCCGCCGTCCAGCGCGAACGACCTGACCTGCTCATCCTCGACTGGATGATGCCGAAGATGGACGGCCTGGAGGTCTGCCGGCGGGTCCGGCGCGACTCCATCGTCCCAATCCTGATGCTGACGGCGCGCTCAGAGGAGATCGACCGGGTGCTCGGGCTGGAGGTCGGCGCGGACGACTACCTGACCAAGCCGTTCGGCGTCCGCGAGCTGCTGGCCCGGGTCAAGGCGATGCTCCGGCGGGTTGAGTTGTTCCGCGAGGCCGCCACCGACGAGGCCCCGCCGATTCTCCGGGCCGGGGCACTGACCGTCGATCTGGGCCAGCACACCGTGACGGTGGATGGCGCGCCAGTAGATCTGACGCCGAAGGAGTTCGATCTGCTGGCTCTGCTGGTCAAGAACCCTGGCCGCGCGTTCGCCCGCGACTACCTGCTGGAACGGGTCTGGGGCTACGAGTACGGCGGCTTCGACCGTACGGTAGACACGCACGTGCTGCGGCTCCGGAAGAAGCTGGGGACGTGCGGCGACCAGATCGAGACGGTCTGGGGCGTCGGCTACCGGCTGGCCAGCCTCCCACACAGCGCGCCATGAGACGCCGCCTGCGCCGGCTGCGCTGGCAACTGACGCTCTCGCACCTCGTCGCCATCGTGGTGACGCTGGTCAGCATGATCGCGGCCATCTTCATCTTCGCCGGCTCGTGGATCGCTGTGCAGACGAGCCCGAACCGCGAGCCGGCGAACGATGCCCGCATCGTGGCGCGCTCCATCGGCGCCCTGGCCGAGTCGCCGACCGACCGCGACACGCTGAACCTGATCCTGCGGTCGCTGGTGCGGGGCACGCTCCGCCCGCAGATCGGACCGGGGCCGTTCGCACCGGAGCCGGCCTCGCGTATGGAGGGTATCGGGCCATCGTTGCGCGGCCTCAGCTACATCGCGGTGGTGGGGCCGAACGGCGAGGTGCTGGCCAGCTCAGACGGGGCCGGCGCGGCGTTTTCGCCGCCCGAGCGCTCCGAGTGGGACGCGCTCGTCAGGGCGGCTCGCTCCGGCGAGCGCAACACGGCCGATCTCACCCGCCGCCGAAGCGGTCCGGGGCCGGTCGCGCTCGGGGCGTATCCGGTTGTCGGGCTGATGGACGGCCCACCCTGGATGGCGAATGCGAACGCACCGTTGTCAACCGTGGTGATCGTGGCCAAGCGCGAGCTGACCGAGGCCACACCCGTCCGGGCGATGTTGCGCGGCATTCTGCTGTTCGGCGCAGCGACGCTGGCGATGCTCAGCTCGTCATTCCTGTTCGCGCTGGCATCGGCTGCCCTAGTCGGGTACGTGCTGGCCCGGACACTGGTGCGGCGGCTGGAACAGGTCGGGACGGCTGCCGAGTCGCTGGCGGCCGGCGCACTCGACACGCGCGTTGCCGAAGGCCCCGACGACGAGGTCGGACAGCTCGCCCGCCGTTTCAACGTGATGGCTGAGCGGCTGACCTCCACCGTCGCGCAGTTGGACTCGCGCACCCGCGAGGCTGAATCCGCGCTGGCGGCCAAGCGCGAGCTGGTCGCCAACGTCTCCCACGAGCTGCGGACGCCGCTGGCCTCGATCAGCGGCCACGCCGAGTCCCTGCTGATGCTCGGCGAGACGGCCACCTCTGCGCGGCGGGCCGAGTCGCTGACGGTGCTGCACCGCGAGGCGCAGCAGCTCAGCCGGCTGGTGGACGACCTGTTCCTGCTCTCGACTACCGAGTCTGGCGGGCTGCGCCTGGCGCTCCGCAGCATCGATCTGGGGGGCGTACTGGAGGAGGTCACGGCGACCTTCCGCCCGCTTGCCCGCCGTGAGGGGCATATCACCGTCCTCCTGGATGCTCCCGAGTCGCTGCCGGCCGTCCGCGCCGACCGCGAGCGGGTGATTCAGGTGCTCGGCAACCTCGTCCGCAACGCCCTGCGCCACACGCCAGAGGGCGGAATCGTCTCGTTGCAGGCAGCCGTCGTCGGAGACGCCGTTCAGGTGACCGTCGCCGACACCGGCGCAGGCATCCCGGCCGAGGAGCTGGACCGCATCTTCGAGCGTTTCGTGCGCGGCGACGACGCCCGTGACCGCGCCAGCGGCGGGGCCGGACTCGGACTCGCTATCGTGCGCGAGCTGGTCGAGGCGATGGCGGGCCAGGTCGCCGCCGAGAGCGTTGTCGGTGAGGGCAGTCGCTTCAGTTTCACGCTGCCCCGCTCGGCTGCGCCGCCCGATGTGCCGCCCGACGCGCAGCGAAACTCTGACGCCGGCCTCACGCACGCCTGACGCTGACCTGACCCAGCGCCATCACGACAACGGATTCGTCCCCGTTCTGACTGTTAGATCAGGAAAATCCGCCGATAGTAAGACTAACCGCAGGGATGCGGCGGACATCACGGAAGCTCTCGTAGGGAGGTGATCCCGCGGTCGAGGGCCAGCTAAAGGGAGGTAGCCATGAAGGCAGTCGGACGGTACGATTCAGCTCTACAAATGTTTGTCGAAGATACTCGTGAGCCGGACATGAATCGGCTGACGTTCCTTCGCTGGCTGATCGAGAACGACCGCCTGGAGCACGGTGTTGTTGGTCCCGCGAGCGGCGAGCTGGTCGTCGCGATGGCCAAGGCCGAGCTTGCAGAACTCCCGCTGGCGAGCTGACCGTCGATCGCCCTGAATCACCAACCCAGCATTCGCGAGGCCCGCGCCGTGACCACGGCGCGGGCCTCTTGCCATGCTGTCGGCGTGGCAACCCGACGCCAGTCGCCAACCCCGCGCAGCCTCGACGACGAATCGGGCAGCGGATCGGCGGCGACGCCCCAGACATCGCGCGCCACGGCGAACGTGAAGACCGGGTGGTACAGCGTCAAGGCCGGCTGCGCCTCGGCCCAGCGTGCCTGGAAGTGTAGGTAGGCGTTTCGGCGCAGCTCCCGGTCTGGCTCCTGCCGCCCGACCTCCAGCCACTTGTCGACGTCGGGATCGTTGAACCCGACGTAGTTGCCGCCAGACACGCCGATCTGGCTCGAATGCCACTGCGGGTAGACATCGGGGTCGCTGCCCATGTTCCACTGGCCGACGAGCGCCACCTCGAAGCGGCGTGGCTCCAGAAAATCGTCTACCAGCTCGTCGGGCGGCAACGGCCGCACCGCCAGCCGCACCCCGATGGTCGCCACCTGGGCGGCCAGTACGCGGGCCACCGCCAGCCGTTCAGGGGTGTCGGCCGTGAGCATGGTCAGCTGCAAGGGGACGCCGCCTCGCAGACGGATGCCATCCGGGCCGGGTTGCCAGCCGGCTTCGGTGAGCAGGGCGGCTGCCCCGGCCGGATCGTAGCTGGCGGCGGCTGGTGCACGCGCGTAGGCCCACGACTGCACCGGCAACGGCCCGTTGGCCGGCTCCCCCTGGCCGTCGAGCGCATCGCGGATGAGCGCCTCGCGGTCGAGCGCCAGCGCGAGCGCCCGCCGGACGGCTGTCTCCTTGAGGATAGCCTGATCGACGTTGAACAGGACAGTGGCCGTCTTGGCGCGCTCGGGAAAGGCGTAGAGCACCTGTCCCGGCCAGGCGGCGACTGCGCGGGCCTCATCAGGGCGCAGGCCGGCCAGCCCCTCGATCTCGCCGCTCAGCAACGCCTGGACGGCGGCCGGGCGCTCCGGATAGATCCGCAGCTCGATCTGCCCGAGGGTGGGCGCGGGGCCATGATAGTGTGCGTTCCGCACCAGCACCAGCCGGTCAGGGTCGAACGAGGCCACCCGATACGGGCCGCTCCCGACCGGCCGGCGATTGAACGGATCGAGCGGCAGGGTCGCAGCCGTCACGCCCTCAAAGGCGTGGCGTGGGAGCAATCCCAGCGTCAGGTGCTCCGGAAACGAGGCCAGCGGCGTGGGCAGGCGGAAGCGCACCGTACGTGGATCGACCACCTCAAGCCCGATCCCTCGCCACAACTCGGCAAGCTCCTGGCTGCCCTGGTGGTCGGGCGCTTGCACCAGCCGCACCGTGAACTGCACGTCGGCGGCGGTCAGCGGCTCGCCGTCATCCCAGAGCAGGCCATCACGCAGCCGCACGAGGTACGCCCGCCCGTCGTCCTCGACGTCCAGCCGCTCGGCAAGATCGAGCGTCACGTTGCCCACGGCATCCGTGCGCGTCAACGACGAGAAGACCAGGGGCAGCACATCCTGGCCGGCCAGCGAGTACGGCGCCAGGATCGGGTTGAGCAGCGGCGCCTCGCCGGCCACGCCCTCAACGTAGCGATCGGGCGCGACGGCTGGCGGCACCAGGATCAGCAGTCCGACCACGAAGAGGATCGGCAGCAGCACCAGCGCCGCGCCGACGCCGCCCACGATCCACGGCCACCGCCGGGGTCGCCGGGGCCACATCGAGACGGCCTGCACACGCCGTGCAGACCGCCGTTGCGTCGCTCCCGCCCGGAAGTACCGGGACAGCACGCTAGAAGGTGCTAAGCGCGACGCTCAGGATCGAGACCAGGACAAACAGCACGGCCAGCCCAATCGTGACGTTGAACAGCGTCTTCTCAACGCCGCGCCGGGTGCGGTAGATCGACGAGTCCGAGCTGAAGGTTGCCGAAAAGCCCGAGCCGCGCGCCTGGAGCAGCAGCACGCAGATCAGGACGACCGAGACCAGGATCTGCACGATATAGAGATAGGTATTCATCAGGACGTCCCTCCCAGCAGGCGCGCGACAGTAGTATACGGGTGCGCCAGCGCGCGGCGGCCACGACAGACCGCGTCGGCCGTTGCGCCAACAGCGTCAGATGCTCGACGCCGCTGCCGCCGAGCGCACCGCCCCGTTGCTGCTGCCGTTCATCCGACGCCGCTCGTACACCTGCTCGACCGCCGCCGCCAATCGCTCCGGGCTGTGGCGCAGCGCGTTGTGCGGATCGACCACGTCGTGCAACGCCACGTCGATGCCCATCTCCTCGATCGCGTCGATGTCCGCCACGACGTGCTGCACGTTCCACTCGGGCTTGATCGCGCCGGCGTGGTTGCTGTTCGCCAGCACCACGTCTATCGGCGTCCCTCGAAGATGCTTGAGCAGCGCCCGGACATGATCGCTGGCCCGGAACTCGTCCGTCTCGCCCGGCTGCGTCGCGACGTTACAGACGTACACCCGCAGCGCTTCTGTCGAGGCGACGGCCTTGGCGATGCCGTCCACCAGCAGGTTCGGCAGGATGCTGGTGTAGAGGCTGCCCGGCCCGACGATCACGATATCGGCGTCCAGAATGGCGCGGACGGCGTCCGGGAAGGCGGCCGGCCGCTCCGGCTGGAGGTAGACCCGCTTGATCGGCAAGTTGGCCGCCGAGATGTTGGACTCGCCAAGCACGTGGGCATCGTCCGCCAGCTCCGCGCCGAGCACGACGTTCTCCAGCGTGGACGGGATAATCTGCCCACGGACCGCCAGCACCCGGCTGGCCTCACGGATAGCCTCCTCGAAGTTGCCGGTGATGCCGCTCATCGCCACGATGAACAGGTTGCCGAAGCTGTGCCCTTCCAGGCCGCTCCCCTGGGCGAAGCGGTACTGGAACAGCCGCGACATCAACGGCTCGGCGTCGGCCAACGCCACGATACAGTTGCGGAAGTCGCCGGGCGGCAGCACGCCGAGGTCGCGACGCAGGCGACCGGAGCTGCCGCCATCGTCCGCCACCGTCACGATGGCCGTGATGTTGGCCGAGTAGTTCTTGAGGCCGCGCAGCATGGTCGAGAGGCCGGTGCCGCCGCCGATGGTGACGATCTTCGGTCCGCGCTCGCGCTGCCGATAGCCAACCAGCGTATCGACGATGCCCACGCCCGTCTGCTGGCGTGCCAGCGGCGCCGCGAGGTTTCGGTTCAGCTTCACGACGGCCAGCGCCGTCACCGCCACGCCCGCCAGCACAAACAGCAGGCCGCGCAGCCAGCGTGGCAAGAACTGCAGCGTCAGGTACGCTGCCTCGGACGGGAGCGGCACGTTCCGGTACAGCTCGACAAAGAGGTACGCGAAGCCGAGGGCCAGCACCACCAGCCCGACGAACGTCAGGCCGAGCCAGCGCTTGATGCGGTAGCCAGGTATCAGGAGCTTCAGCAGACGCATCATCGCGCCAGTTGCACCGTGATGCGGGACCGTGTAGTCAGGCTCATCGCTCCTCAAGATAGTTGTCGGCAGCGGCGACGCAGATGGTGACGGCCAGCGAGCCGATCAGCGCGCCGGTGAAACCTTGCACGCTCATGCCGTAGTCAGACAAGAGCCGGGCGGCCAGCCAGAAGACGAGCGCGTTCACCACGAAGGTGAAGAGGCCAAGGGTCACGAAGTTCAGCGGACAGGTGACCAGGAGGAGGATCGGACGGAGGATCGCGTTCAACAGACCCAGCACCACCGCGAACAGGAGCGCGACGGCCAGGCCAGACACCCGCACAACTTGCCACTCTGGCGGCGCGAACTGCTCCAGCAGCCATTGGACCAGCAACACCGCGCCCGCGCTGACGGCCAGACGAACAAGCAGCTTCGACATGCACCGCACCCTGCCTTGCGGACATCATCGCACCGCCGGCGGGCGGCGCACATACTGGCGCACGCACCGCCGAATCTGGCGCTTCTCTGCAGCAATACTGCCAGGGAGACAGAAGCCGCGCAAGAGGCGGGACGCTCCCCGGCCTCGTCCACACACGAACCACAACCGCCCCTCAACCACCTGACGACGGTGCGGCAAGCTCCAGCGGCGCCCGGTCAGGGCCATTGCCTGTTCGCTGGTGTACCCGAAGCATCATGGAACGGGCGGTCGGGGACTGAAGTCCCCGCCTACAGTCACGCCGTCGCTGCGCGACGGCCGCCGGGAATGCCAGGCACTGGTGCGACCGGGGCGTCGCGCAGCGACTGCAGGATCGTAGGCGGGGCTTTCAAGCCCCGACGCGGCGGCACGACGACATCAACATGCAATCGCCCTGGGCGCCCGGTCCTCTTTATTGTGGGGCCGTTTTTCGCGGTGCTATACTCGCAGGCTGCTGCTACGCAGCGATTCTGCACGCGCTCGGACCGAGCGGCACGTGCCCCGCAGTTGTTGCATCAGACCGTCGATGGTCTGTCACCACGCCTCGGGGTTCCCGCCGGGTTGAAGGGCGCGGAAGACGAAACGTACAGGAGAGTACCTCGTGGCCAGTCCCGTTCAGATGAAGACCCTGCTGGAAGCCGGCGTGCATTTCGGACATCAGACCCGCCGCTGGGATCCGAAGATGCGCCCGTTCATTTTCACGGAGCGCAACGGCATCCATATCATCGACCTCCAGCAGACGGTCCGGCGTCTCGAAGATGCCATGACCTGGGTGCGCGAGTTCGTGGCTGGCGGCGGCACGCTGATGTTCGTCGGCACCAAGAAGCAGGCCCAGGAGACGATCGAGGAAGAGGCGCGGCGCTGCAACATGCCGTTCGTCAATCGCCGCTGGATGGGCGGCATGCTGACGAACTTCCAGACCATCCTCAACCGCATCAAGCGCCTCGAACAGCTCAACCAGATGAGCGAGGAAGGCGAGCTCGACAAGCTGCCCAAGAAGGAAGCGATCAAGCTCATCGACGAGATGGAGCGGCTTGAGCGGCTGCTCGGCGGCATGAAGAAGCAGTACCGGACCCCGGGCGCGATCTTCGTCGTCGATCCGCACCGCGAGCAGATCGCCATCGCCGAAGCCCGCCGCAGCGAGATCGAGATCGTCGCGATGGTCGACACGAACTGCAACCCGGACCAGATCGACTACCCGATCCCGGCCAACGACGACGCGATCCGCGCGATTCGCCTGCTGACGGGCAAGATCGCGGATGCGGTGCTCGAAGGCGTGGCGCAGCGCGAGGCCGCCTCCGGAGCGCGCGATGCTGAGGCCGATTCGGCCGAGGGCGACGATCTGGACGCGAAGGCCGTGGGCGGCCTGGTCTTCACGCCGGATGATTTCGCGCCGGGCGAGTCGGCTGAGGTCAGCCCCGCTGCCGAGCCGGCCGCCGAGGCCACGCCAGCGGCTGAGGCACCGGCTCCGGCCGCTGTCGCGACGGCCGAGACTCCGGCCGAAGCCCCGGCCGCGGCGACCAACGCGGCTGAGTAGCCGGCCTGACCAGCATCACAATCTGTAGTGGCCCGACACTTCGGGCCACCATCCTACTGAGCAATGAGCGGCGGGGCGGGGGAAGCCCAACCGAGGGGAGTTCCTGACCGGCGCCGGACGACGGGCGACACGCGCCGCACGGGCGCGGACAGAGGTGGAACGTGGCGGTAGATACCAGCAAGATCAAGATGCTTCGGGACGAGACCGGTGCGCCGGTCATGGACTGCAAGCGGGCGCTCGAAGAGTCCGGCGGCAATATGGACAAGGCGCGCCAGTGGCTCCGCGAGCGCGGGGCGGCCATCGCCGAGAAGAAGGCGGGCCGGGTGGCCTCACAGGGGCTTGTCGAGTCGTACATCCACGGCGGCGGCCGCATCGGCGTCATCGTCGAGGTCAACTGCGAGACCGACTTCGTGGCGCGCAGCGACGACTTTAAGAAGCTGGCCCACGACATCGCGATGCAGATCGCTGCGACGAACCCCAAGTACGTCGGCACCGAGGAGGGCATCCCGGACGATCTGCTGCCCGACGAGCAGCCCCTACTTAAGCAGCCGTTCATCCGCGACCCTGGCCAGTCGATCCAACAGCTCGTCCACGAGGCCATCGGCAAGCTCGGCGAGAACATCGTCATTCGGCGGTTCTCGCGCTTCGAGCTTGGCGCCTGAGCCTGTGACGAGCAGTCTGTGAGCGCACTGGTGGACGCCAGCGACTCAGGTCCAGCGAGGCGGTCGGGACTCCAGTACCGACGCGTCATTCTGAAGCTCAGCGGCGAGGCCGTCCAGGGGGACGCGTCCTCGCCCATCGACCATGACGTGCTGGACTACATGGCTCGGCAGGTTGCGCAGATTGTGCGTCTCGGGGTACAGGTTGCCGTCGTCATCGGCGGCGGCAACATCTGGCGCGGCGGCGTCGCCAGCGAGCGTGGCATGGAGCGGGCCACCGCCGACTACATGGGGATGCTCGCCACGGTCATCAACGGCCTGGCGTTGCAGGCGAGCCTCGAACGGCACGGGCAGCACACGCGCGTGCAGAGCGCCATCACCATGTCTGAGGTCTGCGAGCCGTACATCCGCCGCCGTGCGATCCGCCACCTGGAGAAGGGGCGCGTCGTCATTTTCGCGGCGGGAACGGGGAACCCATACTTCAGCACCGACACGACGGCTGCCCTACGTGCCGCCGAGATCGGCGCGGATGTCATCCTGATGGCCAAGAACCGCGTGGACGGCGTCTACGATTCGGACCCGCGCACCAACCCCGAGGCGCAGCGGTTCAGCCGACTGCGCCACATGGAAGCGCTGGAGCGCGGCCTGCGTGTCATGGACACCACCGCGCTCTCGTTGTGCATGGAAAACCGCCTACCAATCGTCGTGTTCGACTTGATGAACGCATCAAACCTGGAGCGCATCGTTCTGGGCGACGAGAACGTCGGCACCGTCATCTCGTGACGTGGAGGTGAGCCGTGAGCGACAGTAGTGCCGTGATTGAGGACTGCGAGCGACGGATGGCGAAGACGCTCGAAGTGCTCCATGCGGACCTCGCAGCGATTCGCACCGGGCGGGCGACGCCCTCGCTCCTCGACAAGGTGCAGGTGGACGCCTGGGGCAGCGCCCAGCCGATTCAGTCCGTCGCCACCATCTCGGTGCCCGAGCCGCGCCTGCTGGTCATCCAGCCGTGGGACAAGAGCCTCATCAGCGCCATCGAGAAGGCGATCCAGAAGTCCGACCTGGGCCTGAACCCGAACAACGATGGCACGGTCATTCGGTTGGCGCTTCCGCAGCTCAACGAGCAGCGGCGCAACGACCTGGCAAAGCAGGTCAAGAAGCGCGCCGAGGAGTCGAAGGTCGCCGTCCGCAACGTCCGCCGCGACGCCGACAACGGCCTCAAGAAGCTGGAGAAGGACGGCAAGCTGTCGCAGGACGACCTGCGCCGCGCCCTCGACCGCGTGCAGAAGCTGACCGATGGCTCGATCAAGCAGGTCGACGAGGCGGCCGACCGCAAGGAGAAGGAGGTCAAGGAAGTTTGATGGCGACTCAGCCCCAGACCCTTGGCAGACCGGCCGAGCAGCTCGCGACCGTCCCGCACCATATCGCGATCATCATGGATGGCAACGGCCGCTGGGCACGCACGCGCGGCCAGGAGCGGCTGCTCGGACACCGCGCCGGCACCGACAACATCCGGACGATCATCGAAGGGTGCGTGGAGCTTGGTGTCAAGATCCTGACGCTCTACGCCTTCTCGACGGAGAACTGGCGCCGGCCGCAGGAGGAGGTCAACGGCCTCTTTCAGATCCTTGCCGACGTTATCGACCGCGAGACTGAGGACTTGCACCGCAACGGGGTCCAGTTGCGGCATCTGGGGAAGCTCGAGGGGCTGCCGGCGACGCTCCAGGAGCGCGTGCGTTACGCGGTCGACCTGACCCGGGACAACTCGCGGCTGATCGTCAACGTGGCGTTCAACTACGGCGGGCGAGATGAGATCATCGAGGCCGCCCGCCGCATGCTGCGCGAGGGCCTGAACCCCGACGACCTGGACGAGAAGACGTTCAGCTCGTACCTGTACACCAGCGGCATGCGCGATCCCGACCTGATCATCCGCACCGCTGGCGAGATGCGCCTGAGCAACTTCCTGATCTGGCAGGCGGCCTACGCCGAATACTGGTCAACGCCACTGTACTGGCCGGACTTCGGCAAGGAAGACCTCGAACGCGCGGTACACGAGTTCGGCGGGCGAGAGCGTCGCTTTGGCAGCCTGACCTCGGTGCGCGGGGGCCTCCTCGATACCGACTGACGGCCGGCCGTCAGGATCGCCCACAGCTGTCAGCGTGCGGAGGCCGTACTCGATGATGTCTGGCCCGGTTCGGTGCTCCGCTTACGCGTCCTAAGCGCCGTCATCGGCGTTCCGGTCCTGCTGTTCGTCGCCATCGCAGGCGGCTGGTGGTTCGTCGTCGCCGTGACGGCCGGCGCAACCGTCGCCATCTTCGAGATGTTCTCGATGCTGCGCGGCGCTGGCTACCGCCCGCTGATGCCGCTGGGCATCGGCCTGACGATGGCCCTGGTGCTCGACGCGCTGGCCCACGACGCCGCGATCATGCCGGCCATCCTGGTGGTCGGCGTGCTGATCGGCTTGTACCAGATGATGCTGCGACCGGACTCCTCGGGGGCGCTGGTGGACTGGGCGTTGACGCTCGCGCCGGCGATCTACGTCGGTGGCACCATGCACTACTTCATCCAGCTCCGGAATCTGCCGGACGGGCTGTTCTGGATGCTGACGGCGCTGATCGGCACCTGGATCTGCGACATCGCCGCCTTCTTCGTGGGGCGGCGCTGGGGCAAGGCCCGGCTGGCGCCCCGCATCAGCCCGGGCAAGTCGGTCGAGGGCGCTGTCGGCGGTCTGGTCGGCGCGGTCCTGGGTATCATGGCGCTCGGTCCGATGCTGGGCGGGGCGCTCGCAACGTTTGGCCTCGGCGGCCCGGCCGTCGTCGGACCGGTCCGGCTGGCCGGCCTCGGCCTGGTCATCGGCGTCTGCGCCATCGTCGGCGACCTGATGGAGTCGTTCATCAAGCGGCAGTGCGGTGCGAAGGATTCCAGCGGCCTCATTCCTGGACATGGCGGCGTCCTCGACCGCATCGACAGCGTCTTGCTGGCGGTGGTTGGGGCATACTTCTATGTGGTGACAACCTCATGAGCGAACGGAAGCGGATCGTCATCCTCGGATCGACCGGATCGATCGGCCGACAGACGCTCGACGTCGTCGCGTGGCACCCAGAGCAGTTCGAGGTCGTCGCGCTGGGCGCACGCAGCGACGCGCCGCTCTTCCGCGAGCAGGTCGCCGCCTTCCGCCCGAAGCTCGCCGCGCTCACGGCCGGCGTAGCCGCCGCCGATGACACCTGGACGCCGGATGGCACGCGCCTCTGCCTGGGAGACCAGTCCCTGGTCGAGCTGGCGACAGCCCCGGACGTGGATCTCGTCGTCGTCGCCACCAGCGGGACGGCCGGTCTCGCGCCGACGGTTGCCGCCCTGAAACTGGGACGCCCGGTCGCACTGGCCAACAAAGAAGTGCTCATCATGGCCGGCCATCTCGTGACGCTGCTGGCCCGCGAGCACAACGCGCCGCTGATCCCCGTCGACTCCGAGCACAGCGCCATCTGGCAGTGCATGCTGGGCGAGACCCGAAAGCGAGTTCAGCGGCTGATCCTGACCGCCTCCGGGGGTGCGTTCCGCGACTTGCCCCTGGCCGACCTGCCGAACGTCACGCCGGCCCAGGCGCTCAAGCACCCGAACTGGTCGATGGGGCCGAAGATCACCGTCGACTCGGCCACCATGATGAACAAGGGCCTTGAGGTGCTCGAAGCGTGCTGGCTGTTCGACATGCAGGTAGATGACGTCCACGTCGTCATGCACCGTGAGAGCATCATCCACTCGCTCATCGAGCTGGTGGACGGCAGTATGAAGGCGCAGATGTCGTTGCCGGACATGCGGCTGCCGATCCAGTTTGCGCTGACCTACCCCGACCGCTTGCCGGCCCCATACACGCCGCTCGATCTCGTGCAGCTCGGCTCGCTGTCGTTCGGCGACGTGGCGCAGGATCGCTTCAGGTGTCTGTACCTGGCCATCGAGGCCGGGCGGCTCGGGGACAGCTACCCGACCGTCATGAACGCTGCGAACGAGGTGGCGGTCGAGCTGTTCCTGGGCGGCGGACTCCGCTTCGACCGCATTCCGTGCATCGTCGAAGAGGTGATGCAGCGGCATGTGCCGATCCGCACGCCCAGCCTGGAGGAAGTCTGCGCCGCCGACGCCTGGGCGCGCGACGCTGGCCGCCGCGTCGCGCTCCAGCCGGCGTGAGCCGGGGTCCAGGATCGGACGGGCCGCCGCGCCCCGCAACCGGCACGATCTGGCCGCTCCACTCGTTATCGGAGAAAGTGTCTGAGGGCCGCGAAACCCCGTGCTATAGTGCTTCCTGGTGGGCAGCCGGCACGTCATGATGCGGCTGTCCGCCGATCTTCTCACTCGCCGTCTGGTCAGGTGACGCATCGCATGGATCTTCAGTGGGTAGCGATCATTCCGATTCTCAGCTTGCTGATGCTCGTCCACGAGCTCGGGCATTTCATCACCGCGCGGCGGGCCGGTATCGTCGTGCAGGAGTTCGGGTTCGGGCTGCCGCCGCGCATCTGGGGCTATGAGTACAAGGGCGTCATCTACTCGCTCAACTGGATCCCATTCGGCGCGTTCGTGAAGATGCTCGGGGAAGAGGATCCGACCTCCGAGGGCAGCTTCGCCAGCAAGAGCAAGCTGACCCGCTGCATCGTCTTGGCGGCCGGCTCGATCATGAATTTTCTGCTGGCCGTCGTCGTGTTCGCCCTGGCGTTCATGACCGGCTGGCCGACCCCGGTGGCTGTCGAGATCGCCGAGGTGGCGGCGGACTCACCGGCGCAGACGGCAGGACTCGTGGCCGGCGACGTCGTGGTGACCGTTGACGGTCAGAACGTCTCCAGGATCGAGGAGTTCCAGCGGCTGGTCCGCGAGCGCACCGGCGGCCAGATCGCCCTGCAATTGAAGCGCGGCGACCAGACGGTCCAGACGAACATGACGCCGCGCGTCGATCCGCCGCCCGGCCAGGGCGCCATCGGCGTGAAGATCGCGGCGCGGACGCAGCCGGTCGCCCACAATCCGCTGCTCTCCATCGGCTACGGCTTCCAGCGTGCCGTCACCGTGATCGGCTTCACGCTGGCCGCGCCCTGGATGGTCATTCAGGGCACGATGCAGGCCGAGATGCTGCGGCCCATCGGACTGCCTGGCATGGCCCAGGTGACCTCTCAGGCCGTGGAGGCGACGCGCCAGTCAGGCTACCTCTACCCGCTCCTGGTGATGACGGGGACGTTCAGCGCCGGCCTCGCCGTGGCGAACATGCTGCCGATCCCCGCGCTCGATGGCGGCCGGCTCTTCTTCATCATCATCGAGGCGATTCGTGGGCGGCGCATCAGTCCCGAGCGCGAGAGCCTCGTCCACTTCGTGGGGATCGTCGTGCTGATCGCGCTGATGATCCTGATCGCCGTGAACGACATCCAGAACCCGTTCGGCACGGTGGACTTCGGGATCAGATAACTCCGACTGGTCGCCCGCCGAGTCAGTCGATGTTCCGCAGGCGTGGGTCCAGGTAGTCGCGCAGCCAGTCGCCGATGACGTTGATCGAGAAGACGGTCAGCATGATCGCCACGCCCGGGAACGTCGCCAGCCACCACGCCGAGCTGACGTAGGCCCGCCCGTCGGCCAGCATGTTGCCCCAGGTCGGCGTCGGGGGCTGGATCCCGACGCCCAGGAACGAGAGCGTCGCCTCGCCGATGATCGCCGCCGCTACGCCGAACGTGGCGATGATGATGGCGGGCGTCACCACGTTCGGCAGGATGTGCCGGAAGAGGACCGTCCGATCCTGCGCGCCGATAGCGCGGGCCGCCAGCACGTACTCCTGGGACTTGGCCGAGAACACCTGCCCCCGAACGATGCGGGCATACGGCACCCACGACCCGATGCCGAGCACCAGGATCACGTTGAACAGGCCGCCGCCCAGCACCGCCACGATGGCGATGGCCAGCAGAATGAACGGGAACGCCAGCTGGATATCGGCGATCCGCATGATCAGGCTGTCGATGGAGCCGCCGTAGTAGCCGGAGAGCAGCCCCAGCACCACCCCGACCGTCCCGCCGATCACCACCGCCGTCACCCCCACAATCAGCGAGATCTGCGCGGCGTAGACGATCCGACTGAACACATCCCGTCCATTGGCGTCCGTGCCGAGCGGATACTTCATCGTGCCGACGGATGCCGTGGTGCGGGCGAACGAGCCGCCGAGGTTCGGACAGGTCGTGAAGGCCGGGCAGACGCGGCTGGCAGTCAGGTCGCCCTGAATCGGATCGTGCGGCGCGATGACCGGCGCGGCGACGGCTGCCACGGCGATCACCGCGAGCACCACCACGCCGATTAGGCCGAGGCGGGCACGCCGCAGCGTCCGCCACAGGTCGGTGCGCGCCCGACGCGTCGGCGTCCTCTGGGCCTCTTCAGGCTGCCCGTCCTGCTCGAACAGCACGGTCGCGGTTCGCTGTGCCATCAGCTGACTCCGTCCTGGTGACCACGTCCAGGTGTCCTAAGGAGAGCAGCGCCGCCGTGCTGCTCGACGCCGAGAAGCGAATGAAGCGCGCTGTCTAGACCAGGCGCACGCGCGGGTCCAGCCAGGTGTACGCAAGGTCCACCACGAGGTTGATCAGGACGAACGACACCGCCACCACGAACACGGCGGCCTGCACCACCGGGAAGTCGCGCCCGTTGATGGCGATGATCACCTCGAGGCCGACGCCCGGCCAGGCGAAGATCTGCTCGGTGACCACCGCCCCGCCAAGCAGCGCCCCCATGTCCAGGCCGATGACCGTCACCAGCGGAATCGCAGCGTTCTTGAGCGCGTGCCCGAAGACCACCCGACTCTCATGGAGTCCCTTGGCGCGGGCCGTCCGGATGTAGTCGTGCCCCAGGATGTCGAGCATGCCCGAGCGCACCAGGCGCGTCAGTCGGGCCAGGCCGGGGGCGGCCAGCGTCAGCATCGGCAGGATCAGGTAGCGGAGGCCGCCGTCCCCCGCTCCCTGCGAGGGCAACCAGCCGAACTGGACGGCCACGATCAACACGAGCATGATCCCGAGCCAGAAGTTCGGGACCGACTGGCCGATCAGCGCCAGGAACATCACGACGCTGTCGATCCAGGTGTACCGCTTAATGGCGGAGATCACGCCGAGAATCGTCGCCAGCAGCACCGAGGTGGCGAGGGCCAGGAACGCCAGCTTGATGGTGGCGGGATAGCGGCTCAGCACAATGGCCATGGCCGGCTGACCGCGCTGCCGTATCGACTCGCCGAAGTCGCCGCGCCCCGCTTTGACCAGGAAGCTGACGTACTGCTCGTAGATCGGGCGGTCCAGGCCCATCTGGCGCTTGACGTTCTGGATGTCCTCTTCCGAGGCGGTCTCGCCCAGCATGATCCTGACAGGATCACCCGTCAGTTGGAGGACGAAGAACACGACCGTCACGACGCCAAAGACGACGATGACGCTCTGCCACAACCGGCGGATCAGGTACGGGATCATCGCTGGCTCCTGACGCCTCGATTCAGCCGTTCCAGTCCATCTCGTGCGCCCACATCATCTCATCCTTGCGTGGCTCCCACTTGACCCAGTTGTCCACGCCGTAGATGTCGGTGAGCGTCCACATGAAGAGTGCGCCGGCGTCTTCGTACAAGATCGACTGCGCCTGCTTGTACAGGTCGAGTCGTTTCTTCTCGTCCAGTTCGACACGGGCCGCCTCCACCGCCTTGTCGAAGTCGGCGTTGCCGTATGGGAGGCCGCTGTCACCCTTGCCCCCGTTGATGGTGTCGCGCAGCGAGCTGTGCCAGCGGGCATAGAGGATATTGTCGGCGTCAAAGATCCAGTTGCCCCACGACGCGAAGATCAGCCCATCCTGCTTCATCGCCAGGCGATCCGCCGTGTCGGTGGCGGCGTCGCGCAGGACCGGCTTGGCCCGAATGCCGACCTTGTTCAGCTCTTGCGCGATGGCCTCCGCGACCTCCTTGTCCTTGAGGTAGCGGCCCTGGATGTAGTTGATGTTCAGGTCGAAGCCGCCCTCAACGCCGGCCTGCTTCATCAGCGCCTTCGCCTTGTCGGGATCGTAGGCGTACGGCTTGAGATCGGGGTTGAAGCCCACGTGCCACGGCGCGACGACGGTCGCCACGCGGTCGGCGTTGCCGTAGAGCACCGACTTGATGATGCCGTCGATGTTGGCGGCGTAGTTGACCGCCTGCCGCAGCTCCTTCTTGTCGAGCGGTGGCTTGCGCAGCTCCATCACGTAGTAGGGAATGCGGTTGCTGGGGGTCGTCTTCGCCATCGCCCGGCCGCTGGAGTTGATGGCGTCCATCTCCTCGACGGAGACATCCTTCGCCACGTGCACCTCGCCGGAGCGCAGCGCCGCCGTGCGAGTCGCCAGCTCGGGGATCGTCTTGATCCGCACCTTCTTGATCTTCGGCGCGCCGCCCCAGTACTGCTCGTTGGCGGCCATCGTCCAGTCTTTGAGCGGGTCTTCCCACTTGTCGAGCTTGTACGGGCCGGTCCCGTTGGCCTCTTTGTCGAAGACCTGGATGCCCTGGCCGGCCCACTTCGGCGCGACCATCACCATCGAGAAGCCGGTCATCCGCAGCAAGAGGGCCGGGTCAGGCTTGGCCGTCTTGACGTTGATGGTGTACTTGTCGACGACCTGCACGTCAGAGATGCCAGCATAGGTCGTGCGAGCGTTCGCCTTGTTGGCCGGGTCGAGCGGCCGCATGATGCTGAACTTCGCGGCCTCGCCGTCGAACTCCTCGCCGTTGTGGAACTTGACGCCCTGCCGCAGCTTGAACTGGAAGGTGAGGTCGTCGAGGCGCTTCCACTCGGTCGCCAGGACCGGCTTCACGGTCTGAAGGTCGCGGTCGATCATGACCAGCGGCTCGTACATGTGCCTGAGCTGGCTCTCGGCAATGGTGCCGACGTGGGTCTGTGGGTCGAGGCGCTTCTCCTGCAGCTGGAAGGTGCCCCAGGTCAGAATCAGCTCGTCAGGCTTGTTGCCAGTCGGCTTTCCCGCTGGCTTACCGGCCGGAGCCGGCGCGGCGGCGGCCGGTGCGGAGGTGGCGGCGGGGGCGGCCTGAGCAGGCGCAGCCGGCTTGGCGGCTTCGGCCGGCTTCGACGTCTCGGCAGGCTTCGCTGGCTCGGCGGGCTTCGCCGGCGCGGCGGGGGCAGCAGGCTGCCCGCAGGCGACAGCGAGGCCGAGCGTGGCCACTCCACCAATCAGACCAAGGAATCGTCGACGCGTCGTGCGCGCGGGTCGCCGGTCTCCCATGTCGCCTCCCAGCCGACGCACGTCACCAGGTCAGTCAGCGGTTGTCGGCCATGAATGTCGGCAGAGTACTCTCGTCACGTCAAACTGTCAACAATCAGCGAGCACAAATGTGATGGCTACCGGCTCGTCACGACTAACATGGCGTGCTCCAGCATCGGGGATACGTCGGTGAGCCAGACCGTGCTGATGCCCAGCAGGCCGACGACGGCGATGGCCGACATGGCCCCCAGGAGTCGTCGGGTGAGCGCAGGGTGCCCGCCGACCCGTGCCACCAGCGGCAGATTGATCATGGCGCTGGCGATGGATGCCAGCACGGCTCCGGTGCTCGCGGTGGCGGGCGTGATGCGCGCATGCTCGGCGAGCGACGCGGCGGACGCGACCGCCGAGGCGCTCGAGACAACGCCGCCGACGAGGCTGACGGCGTAGAAGCCCGCCTGCCCGAGCATCACCTGCGCCAGCGTCCCGACGACTTCCAGCGTCAGGAAGATCAGCCCGAACTTCAACGCCGCCCGCAGCGAGAACGGCGACTCAAGCTCGATCGCCGGTGCACCGGTCTTGTCGTGCCCGTCTATCGGCGCCAGCCACGCCAGCAGCAGCGCCGCCACCAGCATCAGCCCCAGCGGCAGGACGGCGGAGGCCAGGGCGGCCGGCGCCAGCATCGCGAGCAAGGCCACGTTTCGGACCACCATAGCCGTCGTCGAGAGCAGGACGCCTCGGTAGGCCATGCCGGTCAGCCGACCACCGGTGTCGCGGACGCGCCCTGCCAGCTCGGTGACGGTCACCGTGCTGTTGACCAGCCCGCCCAGGAACCCGGCCACCGCCACGCCGCGCGCGCCGTAGAGTTTGAGCAGGATGTAGTTCCCGAAGCCGAGCGCCGCGATCAGGATCACCGTCACCCAGGCCGCACGCGGCTCGACCATGCCCCACGGATCGACCGGCTCGGTGGGCAGCACCGGATAGACCACGAACGTCAGGATGGCGAGCAGAACGGCTGACCGCAGCTCGACCTCGCGCAGCCCGACGCTGAAGCCAGCCAGGTGCTCCTTCCAGGTGAGCAGCGCCGCCGTCAGGACGCCGACGGCCACCGGCGTGAAGGTGTGCCCCTGGCCGGCCGCCACCCCGGCGAAGCCGGTCACCAGCAGCGCCGCCGAGGTCGTCAGCTCGATGGCGCCGTTCGCGCGGATGGTCTGCCAGCAGAGGAGCGCCACCAGCACCCCCAGCAGTCCCATGCCCAACAGGGCGTACGCATCGCCCAGCAGGCCGCCCATGCATCCGAGCAGCGCCGCGAACGCGAACGTGCGGACGCCGGCCTCCTTGCCGCGTCGCTCCCGCTCAAGCCCCACGAACAGCCCGATCCCGAGCGCCAACCCGAGCCGAAAGAGGATTGGCACGTGGGGCCAGGGGATGGCGTTCGGGGCGACATCGGGCACGGATGACCTCACTCTCGCGCTGCTCGGATATCCCCTCGCACCCGCGTAAGATGGAGCGATCTTGCTGCAAGAATGGTGCCGGAGACCCAGACGACGGCCACCTTCAGAGATCGCGAACAGCGGCTGATCTGACCAGGCAGCTGTCATCACTTCTGTTGTGAGGCTCTCTGAACGGGTGCTATACTTCGCTCACAGCGCGCAAGCGACCAGTCTAACAGGGCCGTTTGAAGTGGGCATTCCCCACTTCTTTTGTTGTCAGGCCCGAGCGGACATCGATGTGAGCCGCGAGCGCACCGGAGCGTTGCAACATCACAACACCTGTCTGGGAGGCGTGAATAGCGTATGAAGTCCGAATTTCTTGCCGCGATCACGCAGCTCAGCAGCGAAAAGGGCGTTCCGAAGGAGATGGTCCTTGACGCGCTCAAGGCCGCCCTGGTGTCCGCCTACAAGCGCAACTTTGACGCTCCCGCCAACGACCTCGAGGCCGAGCTGAGGCCCGACGAGCCGCAAGAGCGGTCTATCGCCATCATGCGCCGCGCCCTGGTGGTCGAGGACTTGATCGAAGAGCAGCCCGACGGCGTCGCTGTCTGGGATCAGATCAAGCTGGCCGACGCCCAGGCGATCCCTGCCGACAAGATCGCCGAGGGCGAGCCGACCGTCGGCGGGTACATCCGCTACGACGTGACGCCGCCGGCTTTCGGGCGGATCGCCGCGCAGACGGCGAAGCAGGTGGTCCTGCAGAAGCTGCGGGACGCCGAGCGTCAGATGGTCTTCAACGAGTTCGCCGAGCGGAAGGACGAGATCGTGCACGGCGTGATCCAGCGGATCGAGGCCGGCACGGCGATTGTCGAGCTGGGGCGAGCCGAGGCGATCATGCCGCGCGCCGAGCAGGTGCCCACCGAGCGGTACTACCCGGGCCAGCGCATCCGCGTGTACGTGGCCGAGGTTCACGACACCCATCGCGGCCCGCAGATCGTGGTGTCGCGGGCACACCGCCTGATGCTGCGGCGTCTCTTCGAGCAGGAGGTGCCGGAGATCTTCGATGGCCGCGTGGAGATCAAGGCGATCGCCCGTGAGGCCGGGGCGCGCTCGAAAGTAGCGGTCCAGGCGCGGCAGCAGGGCATCGACCCGGTCGGCTCGTGCGTGGGTATGCGCGGCGTGCGGATTCAGAACGTCGTCAACGAGCTGAACGGCGAGAAGATCGACGTGGTCGAGTGGGCTGAAGACCCCTCCCGCTACGTCGCGAACGCGCTCAGCCCGGCCCAGGTGGTGCGGGTCAGCGTGGACGAAGACACCAAGACGGCCACGGTCGTCGTGCCCGAGCGCCAGTTGTCCCTGGCCATCGGCAAGGAAGGACAGAACGCGCGCCTCGCCGCCAAGCTCACCGGCTGGCGGATCGACATCAAGAGTGAGGCCGCGATGCGGGCAGCCGCCGAGCGTGCCCGCGAAGCAAGCGAAGCCGCGGGCGAGCCTGCGCTCGCCGAGGCCGGCGCGCAGACGCCCGGTGAGGTGCGAAGCGAGGGGTAGCGAGGAGGCCGGATGCCGCAACGTCACATTCCGCAACGGACGTGCGTCGCCTGCCGCTCTGAACGCCCCAAACGAGAAATGGTGCGGATCGTGCGGGCGCCAGACGGCGCTGTCAGCATCGATCCCACCGGCAAGCGGTCCGGTCGGGGCGCGTACCTCTGCCTGCGGGCTTCCTGCTGGCACACGGCGTTGAAGCGGCACGCGCTTGATAGAGCATTGAAGACCGAGCTGTCGGAGGCCGACCGAGCGGCCCTGACAGCTTTTGGCGCGTCCGAAGCCACCCTCGTGGCCGCCGACGATCGCCAGGAAAGGGGAGCCTGAATGCCCAGACCTTTTCGCCGTGGCGGCGGCCGAGGCCGCCCGCGGCCAGGCGGGAATCGTGGTGGTGGCCGCAACAGCAATCGACGGGGACCGTTCACCCCGGGCGGCTTCGAGCAGAACGGAAATGGCGTTGCCGTAGCGGCACGCGCCATCGAGTTGCCGCCCATAATGACGGTCGAGGAGCTGGCCGGCTTGCTCTCGCTGCCGCCGGCCGCCGTCATCTCCGGACTCATCAAGAACGGCATCTTCGCGACCATGAATCAGGTGATCGACTTCGATACGGCGGCGTCCGTGGCGAGCGATCTCGGGTTCGAGGCCAGCGAGCTGTCGTCTGGCGACGGCGATGACGACGAGGACGCCGCCGAGGAAGAGCTGTCGGCGGAAGAGCAGGCCCAGCTCGTGGCGCGACCGGCGGTGGTCACCGTGATGGGCCACGTCGACCACGGCAAGACGAGCCTGCTGGACCGCATCCGCCAGACGCGCGTGGCGCACGGCGAGGCGGGCGGCATCACCCAGCACATCGGCGCGTATCAGGTCGACGTGGACGTGGACGGCGAAGAGCGGAAGATCACCTTCCTCGACACCCCGGGCCACGAAGCGTTCACCGCGATGCGCGCACGCGGCGCCCAGGCCACGGACATCGCCGTGCTGGTCGTGGCCGCTGACGATGGCGTGATGCCGCAGACGGCTGAGGCCATCGACCACGCCCGCGCGGCCAGGGTGCCGATTGTCGTGGCGCTGAACAAGATGGACCGGCCGAACATCAACCCGGACCGGATCAAGCAGCAGCTTGCCGACAAGGACGTGTTGATCGAGGAGTACGGCGGCGATGTGCCGCTCGTGCCCGTGTCGGCGCGCACCGGCGACGGCATCGACAACCTGCTGGCCACCATCGCCATCGTCGCGGACGTGGCCGAGTTGAAGGCGAACCCGAACCGGGTGGCCGGCGGCCTCGTGGTCGAGGCGAAGCTCGACAAGTCTCGCGGCCCGGTCGCCACGGTCCTGGTGCAGCGGGGCACGCTCAACGCCGGCGATGTCGTGGTGATCGGCGGGATCACCGGCAAGCTGCGGGCGCTGCTGGACGACAAGGGCAAGCGGCTCAAGGCGGCTGGCCCGTCCACGCCGGTCGAGATCCTCGGCCTGTCGGGCGTGCCGAAGGCCGGCGACCGCCTGACGGTGGTGCCGGACGAGAAGACGGCGCGCCAGCAGGCCGCCATCTTCCAGCGCAACGCCGAGCGGGACGCGCAGCGCGGGGCCAGCGATGTCTCGCTGGAAGACATCTACACTCGCATGAAGGACGGCGAGGTCGGCGACCTCAACCTGGTGGTCAAGGCGGACGTCCAGGGCTCCATCGAGCCGCTGGTGACGTCGCTGCAGCGACTTCAGGAGGAGGGTCTGCGCGTCAAGGTCATCGGCTCTGGCACGGGTAACGTGACGGAGTCCGACGTGATGCTGGCGTCGGCATCCAAAGCGATCATCGTCGCCTTCAACGTGCGGGCCGAACCGGGCGCCCGCAGCGCCGCCGAGACGCAGCACGTCGATCTGCGCTACTACACGGTCATCTACAACGTGGTCGAAGATGTCCGGAAGGCGTTGGTGGGCATGCTCGGGCCGCGCTTCCAGGAAGTCGTGCACGGCCATGCCGAGATCCGCATGATCTTCCCGGTCCGCAAGGGCGGCGCGGCTGCCGGCTGCCTCGTCACCGACGGGCAGGTGCTCGCCGCCGACTCCGCTCGCGTCAAGCGCGGCGACCGTGCCCTCTGGGAGGGCAAGATCGCCTCGTTGCGGCGGATCAAGGACGAGGTCAAGGAGGTCGGTGCTGGCGTCGAGTGCGGCATCCTGCTCGACGGCTACAGCGAGTTCCGCGAGGGCGACATCATCGAGTCGTACGGGCAGCAGGAGATCATCGCGATCTAGTCCGCATCCCCGATTCGGCTCCCCCTCTCCCGCGCCCGGGAGAGGGGGCTTGGGGGTGAGGGGACCGATCGCCGTTCTGGCGTCTCGCCCACCGAGCATGCTCTGGGGGTCATCATGGCCGATAAGCGTCGGCAGCAACGCATCAATCAACTACTGCGGGACGAGATCAGCCGGCTGCTCCGCTATGAGACCGACGATCCGGCCCTCTCCACCATGATCAGCGTCACCGAGGTCCAGGTCACCCAGGACCTCCAGAAGGCAAAGGTCTTCGTCAGCACCCTCGACGAGGGGCCGGAGGCCGACGAGATCATGAAGCGCCTGCGGAAGGCCGCTCGCTTCTACCGGCGAGAGATCGCCCAGGCGATCAACCTGCGCCACACGCCGGAGCTGGAGTTCGTGCACGATCCGTCGATTGCACGAGGCGCGCGCGTTCTGGCGCTGCTGCGCGAGCACGCCCCGCCGCCCGAGACGCCGCCCGCCGAGTCTGAGGCTGCAACGGTCCCCACGTCGACCGGCGACGCGTGAGCCGACCACCCGGCGGGGCGGAGGTGCTCGTCCGATGAGCCGCCGCCGCAAAAACGACGCCGACGTTCACGGCCTGCTGAACGTCCGCAAGCCGAAGGGCTTCACCTCGCACGACGTCGTGGCCGTCGTGCGGCGAACACTCGGCACGCGGCGCGTCGGGCACGCCGGCACGCTCGACCCGATGGCCGAGGGCGTCCTGCCGCTCTGTGTTGGGCGGTACACCCGGCTGGTCGAGCTGATCGCCGACACCGAGAAGGGCTACCACGCCGAGATCGAGCTGGGCGCGCGCACGAGCACCGACGACGCCGAGGGCGACGTGCTGGAGCGTCGGCCCCTCCCCGACCTGACGGCCGAACAGCTCGACGCGGCCCTGGCGCCGTTTCGCGGGCGCATCTCCCAGACGCCGCCGGCCTTCTCCGCGATCAAGGTGGCCGGGCAGCGCGCCTACGACCTCGCACGGCGCGGCGACGCCCCGGAGCTGGCCGCTCGCGAGGTGACCGTTCACCGGCTGGAGCTTCTCGGCTGGCAGACGCCGCGTCTGACGGTGCGCGTTGCCTGCTCGAAAGGCACCTACATCCGCGCGCTGGCCCGCGACCTGGGTGCCTCGCTCGGGTGCGGAGCGCACCTGACACAGCTGGTACGGCTCTGGGTCGGAGACTTTCGCCTTGAAACCGCCGTCTCGCTGGACGAGATCGCGGCGGCCGTCGAACGCGACGACGTCGCCTCCGTGTTGCAGCCTGCCGACGACGCGCTGGCGGCGCTGCCGGCTATCGTGGTGGACCCGTCGCGGCTGATCGACATCGGGCACGGCCGGTCCTGGCCCGCCGCCCCGGACGTAGACCCCGCCCAGGCGACGGCCGGCCTCACCCGCGTGTACGATTCTGAGGGCCGGCTGCTGGCGCTGGCCGACTTCGACGCTCGGCGGCGCGCCTGGCAGCCACGGCTGGCACTGGCCAGCACGCCGTCAGATGGCGCAGCGACCGGGGAGCAGGGGTGAAAGAGGCGGTGGACGGAGCAGCAGCGGTACAGGGACCGGCGCGGCGACCGGTGGTTGCGACCATCGGGGCGTTCGACGGGATCCACCGGGGTCACCATGACCTGCTCGGTCAGGTCGTTGACCGGGCCAGATCGCTCGGTCTCGACAGCCTGTGCGTCACCTTCGATCCGCACCCCGATCTGGTGCTCTATCCGGAGCGCAAGCTCTCCTACCTGGCGGATCGTGCCGAGAAGGAGCGGGTGCTCCACCAGCTTGGCCTCGACCACGTCCAGGTGATCGAGTTCACCCTGGCCCTCTCGATGCTGTCACCCGAAGAGTTCCTGGGGCTGATCTCGGAAGAGCATCCGCTGGCCGAGCTGTGGGTCGGCAGCGACTTCGCACTCGGACGGGGCCGTTCCGGGACCATCGCCGCGCTGGCCGACCTCGGCCGGGTCCAGGAGTTCGCCCTGCACGTGGTGCCGCCCCGCAGGATGGACCGCGAGGTCATCTCCAGCACGTTTATCCGCAGCCTGCTGGCCCAGGGCAACGTTCGCCACGCCAACCGGCTGCTCGGGCGTCGCTACCGGATCGGCGGCATCGTCGAGGGCGGCATGCAGCGTGGACGAACGATCGGCTTTCCGACCGCCAATATCAAGCCGGACCCACGCCGTGCCCTGCCAGCCGACGGCGTCTACGCGGCGGTCGTTCCCTTCGACGGGGTCGAGTATCGGGCCGTCGTGAACCTCGGCTCGCGCCCGACCTTCAAGGAAGGCGAACGGCTGCTGGAGGTCCACCTGCTCGACGCGACGCTGGATCTCTACGGCAAGCAACTCGACGTCGATTTCGTGGACCGCTTGCGGGACACCCGCCGCTTCGACGGGATCGACGCCCTTCGCGCGCAGATCGGGCGCGACGCCAACGCAGCGCGAACGGTCGATCTCGCGCTCTAGCACGAAGGCAGCGTCAGACCAGCAGGTCGGCCACCGCGAAGTTGATCTCTGGGAACGCGAGCGGTCGCAGTGTGTCTCCTCGGCGAGCCACCTCGACGCTCCGATACGCGCCGTCCAGCGGCTCGCGGTAGATCTCGACCACCCGGCCTACCAGGTTGACGATCCACAGCTCGGGGATGCCCGCCCGTGCGTACATCGGCGCCTTCGTGTGGCGGTCGTAGGCGAGCGACGTGTCTGCCACCTCAACGACGAGCATGACGTCCGCATCCCTTGGGTGCCCGCGCCGGTAGTTGTCGTCGCGAACGGGGGCGATGGCGAGATCGGGCTGGGACTCCGCCTCATCGTAGAGCACAATAGGATTCTGCATACGCACGCGAAAACCAGCCGGCAACGTGGCCCGCATGCGATCCGCCAGATCCTCAAGAGTTCCTGCGTGTCCCGAGCCTATTGGCGGAACGGCAATGATCTCCCCGTCGATCAACTCGACCCGGTCATCCTCACGGAGAATGCCGACCTCGGCCATGCGGTGATATTCGTCCACCGTGAACCGATGATGGGGAAGGTGGATTGCCACGACCTGACCTCGTCGGGAGCGGTATGGAAACATTGTACGACTGCGGAGCACGACCCGGATGAACGCCGCGACCTCCGCCCAAACTGCGCCGGACTGAGCACGCGAGAACCTCAGGCAGGACCCGGCATTCACACGCGGTAGCGCGGCTGGTACAGACCTCTCACAACGCCTGCTCCAGAAGGGGACGATTACCTGAGGACGACCCAAATCTGGTAAAATCGGTGCGTGAGAGAATCCACTTCGACACGCGGACCGCTCCCCCGCGCCACCGGTGTCGTCGATAGTCTGACGGCCGGATTCGGAGTGGTGAACGGGCAGCCGTGGGTGGTGCTCCTCCCAGTCCTGCTCGACCTGTTTTTCCTCCTCGGGCCGCGCGTGTCGATTGCACCGGTGGTGAGCCAGCTCGTCACCACGCCGTCGGTCAGCCGCTCGCTGGGGGCTGAGTCGCCCGCGTCCGTCATCGCGTTCGCTGAGGACGCCAACCTGCTCGGCCTGCTCTCGCCGGGCGGCGTGACGCTGCCAACCATTGTTCCGGCGCTTCAGGTGGCGCGTGGGACGTTTGTCATGGTGGACGCCATCAGTTCGGCGTTCCTGATCGCGCTGGGCGCGCTGCTGTTCGGCGCGCTGCTCGGCAGCATCTATCAGGTCATCATCGCGCAGCAGGCCCGCGATGGTCAGGTTGAGCCGCTCAACACGCCGATCTTCTCCATCGTTGCGTGGCTGCGCCTCATCGCACTGGCGGTGCTGGTGGTCACCGGAGCGTTGCTCCTGACGATCCCATTCGGATTCCTGGCTGCCATCACGCGGCTGGCGGGCGTGGGCCTTGATGCCCTGGTACTGGCGGTCGTCGGCGCATTGGCGCTGGTAGCTCAGCTCTACCTCTACTTCGCATCTGATGCCATCTTGATTCGCCGGGTCGGTCCGCTCCAGGCGATCAAGGACAGCATCGCCGTCGTGCACTCTGGCGTCTGGGCGACGCTCCTGCTTGCCATCGTCGTCACGGCTTCGCTGATCGCCATGGCGCTTCTCTGGAACGCGCTGGCATCGGTTGCCCCGTGGGGGCTGGCGCTCGGCATCGTCGGAAACGCCTACATCGCGAGCGGCCTCGTGGCCGCCAAGATGCTCTTCTTTCAGGAGCGCATCGAGACATTGCTTGCCGAGCGGTCCTGATCGCGCTGCAAGTCGACCGGAAACATGGGGGGAAAGTTGGCGAGCTCGATGGGCAGCGCTGACGATCAGCTGCTAGCCAGTTCGGCGCCCGCCGGCGCGACGCGACGGTCGCGGTCGGCCGAGAGCGCCTCCAGCGGCGGGTACACCGCCGACAATATCCAGGTGCTCGAAGGGCTGGAAGCCGTCCGCCGACGCCCAGGCATGTACATCGGTACCACGGACATCCGTGGGCTGCACCACCTCGTCTACGAGGTGGTGGACAACAGCGTTGACGAGGCGCTGGCCGGCTACTGCGACACGATCACGGTGACCATCGACAAAGATAGCTGGGTGACGGTCAGGGACAATGGCCGTGGCATCCCTGTGGGCATCGTGAAGGCGACCGGCAAGTCCGCGCTGGAAACAGTGTTGACGGTGCTCCACGCCGGCGGGAAGTTCGGTGGCGGCGGCTACAAGGTCTCGGGCGGCCTGCATGGCGTCGGCGTGTCGGTCGTCAATGCGCTTTCAACGCACCTGCGCGCCGAGGTCTGCGTCGATGGTGGCCGGTACGTCCAGGAGTTCAAGCGGGGCGCTCCAACCGGTCGGATTCAGAAGGTAGGCACGTCCACGCCCGCGGAGCGCGGCACCTCCATCCGGTTCCTGGCCGACGACACGATCTTCGACAGCCTGCAGTACGACTTTGGAACGCTGGCGCAGCGGTTCCGTGAGATGTGCTACCTGACCAAGGGCCTCAAGATCCGCTTCGTGGATGAGCGCGAGGACCTGGAGTACACGTTCTACTTCGAGGGCGGCATCGTCTCGTTCGTGCGGCATCTGAACAAGAACCGCTCGACGGTCCACGCCAGGCCGATCTACGCCGAGCGCCAGATCAACGGCATCAACGTCGAAGTCGCCATGCAGTACTTCGACGGGCAGAACGAAGTCGCGTTCTTCTTCGCCAACAACATCAACACCATCGACGGCGGCTCGCACCAGACCGGCTTCCGTCAGGCGCTCACCCGTACCCTGAACGAGTACGCGCGCAAGGCCAGCATCCTGAAGGACAACGACGCCAACCTGACCGGCGAAGATGTCCGTGAGGGCCTGACGGCCATCGTCAGCGTGAAGCTGCCCGAGCCGCAGTTCGAGGGCCAGACCAAGACCCGCCTGGGCAACTCCGAGGTGACGCCGCTGGTGGCATCGGTGACCACCGAAGCGCTGGTGCAGTACCTCGAAGAGAACCCGTCCGACGCCCGACGGATCATCGAGCAGTGTCTGCGGGCCGCCCGCGCCCGCGAGGCCGCGCGGAAGGCGAAGGAGCTGGTCATCCGCAAGAGCGCCCTGGAGGGGATGGCCCTCCCCGGCAAGCTGGCGGACTGCACCGAGAAGAACCCCGAACTGTGCGAGATCTACCTGGTCGAGGGGATCTCGGCGGGCGGCTCGGCGAAGGGCGCGCGTGACCGCCGTTTCCAGGCCATCCTGCCGCTGCGCGGCAAGATCCTGAACGTCGAGCGCGCCCGCATGGACAAGATGCTGGGCAACGAAGAGATCCGCGCGATGATCACGGCGCTGGGCATCGGCATCGGCGATCAGATGGATGTCTCGAAGCTCCGCTACAACCGCATCATCATCATGAGTGACGCGGACGTGGACGGCAGCCACATCCGAACCCTGCTGCTGACGTTCTTCTTCCGCCATATGCCACAGCTGGTGACGTCCGGCCACCTCTACATCGCGCAGCCGCCGCTGTACGGCATCACGGCGGCCCGCAACGATACCCGTTACGCGTTCTCGGACGCCGAACGGGATCAGATCGTCGCGGAGATCCAGAAGCGGCGCAAGGGCGAGATCCGCATCCAGCGCTACAAGGGTCTCGGCGAGATGAACGCCCAGGAGCTCTGGGACACGACCATGGACCCGGCCAAGCGGACCATCCTGCGAGTCGATCTCCAGGATGCCGTGGTGGCGGACGAGATCTTCGACATGCTGATGGGCGAGATGGTTGCCCCGCGCAAGAAGTTCATCCAGACCCACGCCCGGAGCGTCCGCAACCTGGACGTCTAGCGGCGAGCAGGTGTAGGGTCTCAGGGTTATTGAGCCTGTCTCAGAGTTAGTGCTCCTGCGTCTCAGGATTCGTGAGACTCAAGGTGGATAGTGGCGGGGCCGGGGCTGCGTGGCAAGCCACGAGTTGCCAAGCAGCCCCGGCCGCTGAGACCCGCAGCATCTGATGCGGTGGTCGGGCTACGTCTCCACGTCGATGGTCCTAGCAGGTTTCCCAGCGGCAACGACCGAGCTTCGGACGCGCTTGGCCGCCTTGAACCTATCGATGTCGTTCTCACCAGAGAGCAGGAACTTCAGCACCGATTTGTCCTGGAACCGGCAGGTTTGGGCGAGCCCCAGGAGCAGCAGGTACTGCGGCGCGACCGAGGCAAAGAAGTGGCCCGAGATCTTTCGTTGTACGGCGAGGTGCCTGATGGCACGTTCGGCCATGTTGTTGTTCCAGGGGATGCCATCGTACTCGAGGAACGTGAACAAGCTCTGCCGGTACCGCTGGAGGCGCTTCTGGTAGGTCCGGACGAGCTCGGAGCGGTACGCTCTGTCAACAACGGTCTTGCGGTAGAAGCGATCGACCTGCTTCCTGAACTTGCCGAGGTGACGGGTCTTCAAGCCGTACTTCTGGGCGGCTTCGAGGATGGGGACCAGTAGGTCCCGCACGGCCTGGACGAAGACCTCGAGCTCGGTGTCGAACGGAGCACGCCAGAGATCCTCGTTCAAGTCACGGATCAGGTGGACCAGGCATCGCTGCTGGCGGCAGTTGACCGCGTCGTAGCCGGCATAGAAGTCGGCGATGAGGATGCCGGTGTAGCCCTTCAGCACCTCCTGCACGATCGTCGCCTCTCGGGTCACGGTCAACCGGAAGAGGACGTGCTTCCCATCGGTGAAGACCCAGACGTACTGGTCGGTGCCCTGGATGTTGATCTTGGTCTCGTCGGCGTGGATGAACGGGCTCTCGAGGAGCCGCTGCCGGCAGAGCTCCTCGGTCTCGGCATAGTAGTCGGCAAAGGATCGTAGAAAATTGGCGATGCTTGCTTCGCTGATGTGCTCTCTGAACTGCTCCTCCAGCACCTGGACGATGGCGTGGTAGGGCAAGCGTAGGACGAGACGCTGGTAGAGCACCCAGGCCTTCAGGCCGTGTCCGAAGACCCCAGAGCCGAGGGCGCGAATCTGGGTTGGCAAGTACTGATTCCCGCATTTGGGGCAGTACCCCCACGGACCCACGTACTTTGTGATCGTCTTTCTGCAGCCGCTGTTCGAGAAGGTCAGGTCTATGATCGTCTTCTCAGCCAGCTTCGTGGTTGGCCTCAGCGGGGCGTTTCCGCACATAGAGCACGTTTCGCGGGCAGGCACCTGAACGATCTTTCCAGCCTTGGGCACACGGCGGCTAAAGCCTCGATGCGCCGGTTGGGCCCCACGTGCCCGGCGCTCAACAGGCGCCGGGCTGCCGGTCCGACCGAGGCTGATCTTCGCGCCCTCGTAGCCGGCGTGTGCCGATCTGAGAATCGCCCCGAACTGGCTGTGGATCAGCTCGCCGGATTCGGTCGCGTAGCGCTTGGGCCGGGCGGCGAAGTCGATCGTCGGCTCGGTGGAGGCGGCGTCGCGCAGCCGCGTGAGCTCATTAGCCAGGGCCAGGAGCGCTTTGCAGTCTTCCTCGTTGTACGTCAGCAACCGCTGCTTGTCATCGGGCGCCCCGGTGTCCTCCCACCGTTGCCGCCAGACGAGGCTGAGGAGACCGGATGCCTCCGGTTCGGTCCAGGACGCGCCAAGGAAGCGGCCGATGTCTTTCAGGCGATTCGACCTGATCGGGAAGTAGATCTTGCCGTAGACGGACGCGTTCAGGTTGATGAGGCGTTGTTCAAGCCCCGTGTGATCGGTATGGTATCGCTTGGCCATCGTCGTCATCGCCTGCTGGTCGTACCGTCCGTAGTGGTAGATGGGCGCGTCGGGGAAGTCGTCGAGGGCTGCCAAGAGCTGGCGCCAACTCTGCTCCTCATCCTCCGGCGCGTCAGCCCAGAAGGCCCGGTAGGTGGTGGTCCCGGCCTGGTGCACCAGAAGCCCGAAGAGGTAGTACGCGCGCTGATCCGGGACGCCTTCGACGTCCAGGAACAGCTCAGTCTCGTGTCTGGTCAGTACGGGGAGCTCGTGCAGGTACGTCTTCCCGGTCCGAAGCGCGAGAGCCTGGAGCTCGGGCTGGTGCTGAACCGGTGCCTTCGGTGCGCGCTTCCCTCGTCGACGAGGCTTGTAGACGTAGGAGAGCTGGTTGACGGTGAAGATGCCGCGATTGTGGTAACGCTGCCGGGCCTTGGGCGTCATCCGGTCCAGCAGACTCAGGTCGTCATCGCGTTCGGCCTGGGCCAGGCACCCGACCCGGAACTGGCATTCGTGGCAATGCTGGTTCAAGATCACGGGTGGCGGGTCGGCCGACGGCGCTCGCTTCCAGGCGCGCAGAACCTCGACGATCGGGGCGATCTGCCCGTAGCGCTTCGCCAGCGGCACGCGGTGGGTCTGTTCGTCCAGGCCGACGATGGTGCCCGTCGGCGGCAACGCCCGCTGCAACCGCCCGAGCACGAAGCCAACAAACAGGAGCTCGAGCTGCTGTTGTTGGCTGATCGTGCGTGTGCCAACGACGATCGTCGGCTCATAGCGATGGGCTGGCATCGACGCAGCCCGCGTGACCGGCATGAGAGCGTCGCAAGGCGCTTCGAGATCCTGCACCCGGAGCGTAACCTCGGTAAGGATCTCCCGTCCGTTCCCGGGCAGCTTCCCGGCGTACGGCCTCGCGGCAGGGTGCTGCTGCTTGAGACGGCCGATGAAGCCGGCCCGGTTCTCGGCCTGCTGCCTCGCCAGCATGGATGCATAGGCGTGCGACGAGCCTTCCTCATCCGTACAGAGAAGTAAGAACGCCTTGCGGGGGCACTGACGGTGGGCGACGATCACGTCCGGGGTAATGGGCTTCGGCATGGCTCCTCCGGCGGTCAGCAGATCTGTTCGCACGTCTCCCCGTCTCGTGGATGGCATGCGCTCGGTGGGCGATCTTTCCGCAGACGGAGGAGATCCTCCCGGGCGAACCAGCGCTGCTTGCCGCCCATGTCCGCGAGCGGAGCGATCCGTCCGGTCGCGGCCCAGCGGGCCAGCGTTGATTTGGCCACGCCGAGCAGCGTCACGGCTTCGCCGAAGGGCAGGCGCTCCGCGCGCCACTGCACCAGAACCGAGCGATTGAAGACGTAGGCGTGCGCGTTATCGACCCCGGGGCCGCTGACGGCGGTGAGCCGACCGTGCCGCGTCCACCGCTGGATGACGTCCGGGCCGACGCCCAGCAGCGCCGCCGCCTCCTGGCTCGTCACGTGCTCGTCCCGGAACTGCTCGACCGTGCCCCGCTCGAAGAACTGAGCGTGCGAGTTGATCGGCACCGGGGTGAGCAGCCCACGAGTCACCAGCCGCTGGAGCGCAAGCTCGGTGACCCCGAGGCGACGGGCCGTCTCGACGCGATCGAGCCAGTCGTGCTCGGCTTTGACGCGGGCGGCGCAGGCTTGCACGTCGGCCGGGGAGAAGCGCAGGTCGCCGAGTCGCACGGGCGTGGTGGCCGGATGGTAGGCCGGGAGCCTGCCCTCGGCCACCTGCGCCAGGAGCGCCGCGGCGTTGAGCCCCAGCACTCCCAGCACCCGTGCCGCCCCGGCGAGCGTCAGGTACGCGGGTGCTTCGGCCGTCGCGGGGGTTGGCAGGGGCCTGACCTGCGCGGCGACCCGCGCATGGGCGGCCACGATCGCCGCGCGGTTGAAGCGCCAGCCCGGTCGGTCGTCGGCGAACTGATGGGGCGGTGGGAGGAAGCCGCCGGCGATCAGGTCGGTGACGACCCAGTAGGAGACGCCCAGGATGGCCGCGGCTTCCACGCGGGTCGGCTGGTCGCGCCACGCCTCGCGCCAGGCGAGCACCTCCGCTCGGCCCAGCAGGGTGGGCGGCCGCGCGCGTCCGGAATCGACCGCCGCGTACGGCGTGAGATGGCCGCCCTGGAGCAGGCGCTTGACCATCGCCACGTTGGTGCCGATCAGGCGGGCGGCCTGGCGAAGATTGGGGTACGGCAGCCGCGCGATCAGGTCGGGGTCGCGCCGGCAGCGGCTCAACTGGCTGATGGCATGGACCCGACCGTAGCGGTCCAGCAGGTACCGATCGAAGGCGTCGTGCAGGAAGCCGAAGCTCTCGTGTCGCCAGCGGTACCCGAGCCACGCGCTGTACAAGATGCCGAGTCTGGGCGCGAGGCCGACGGCCGGCGGGTCGGTCGTCGACCCGCGCTCGGTGTAGGCGTCGAGGAAGTCGTAGAACCCTTGTGGCCAGTCGAGGAGCGCCTTGAGCGCAGTCGCGTACAGGGCGTACGCCTGCTCGGGCGTCAGCGCGAACCCCGATGACGCACCGGCCGTCTCCGACCACGGCTGATGCAAGTGGGACCACCCCGGCCCGGCCCCTTGGGCAAGCAGGCGCAGCCCGTCGACCGCCCGGTAGGCGACGGTGATCGGCAGGTCCGGCAGCGGGAAGCGCGGGTCGCCCGTCGGCGACTCGCCCAGCAGCCAGGTCTGGACCACCCGTTGCGCGAAGAGCCCGAACCGATCCGCGGCGACCGACGCTCCGGAGCAGGAGGTAAGATCGGCACCGCACGAGGCGCAGGTCGTGGTGACGATGGCCGGCACGGTCAGTGCCGCCTCGCACCGCTGGCAGCGGTCGACGAGCAGGCACCGATGACGCAGGCAGGCCGCGGCGGCCTGTGCAGTCCAGATCAGCCGGTGGTAGGCGGCCTCGGCCAGGCAACGCGGGCAGAACGCCCCGGCGTCGGGCGGGCGCAGCCGCTTCTGCATCGATCCCATGCCCAGCAGTGGGACGACGACGCCGTCGGGCAGCGTGAGCGTCGGCGCAGTCTGCTCCGGCGGCGTCAGCGTCGGGGCGAAGCGGTGGGTCGTCGCCGCGTACACGTCGGCGACGCTCGCACCGGTCAGCGCCGCCAACCGTCGAAACGTCTCGGCACGGGCCGGATGCCCCGGACGATCGCGCAGCCGGTCGGGCGTGCGCTGCGGACCCAAGACCAGGCTCGCCAGCAGGCCCGGCGAGCCGTCGTAGCCGTTGGCGACGTCCAGACGCACCAGCCAGGAGGGCAGCGATTCGTCGAGTTGGAGCGGTGGCCGGCTGAGCAGGCGGCCGGGCAGCGTGGGTCCGCCAGCGTGCGCCCCGACCGGAGCGCAGGGGCCCGGATGGGCCTCGCCCACGCGTCAGCCCGGGCCGTGCGCGCGGCGGCGCGACCGCCGCGTCACCGCCTCGACCGGATCGGGCGCGCCCGGTGTGCCCCGCGGTTCAGATCTGGAGACGCTGGCGGACCGGGCAGGACCGTCACGTGATCCCGTGCCCCCGCTCGGAACGGCGAACGGGTTGGGCCGGGGCGCCAGGTGCTTCGCCAGCCGCTTCTCGAAGGTCAGCCGGAGATCGTCAAGCTCGACGGCGCTGCCGCCGCGCTCGAGGGCCAGGAGCTGGGCGTAGCGCAGCAGGTTCATAACGTTGGCGACGACGCCTCCGGTCGCGTCGTAGATCAGGCCGAGCAGCGCGGCCCGGCTGAGCGCCGTGGTCAGCGGCAGACCGATCGCCCGCTCGGCCAGGAGCACGAACCGCCCGAACTGGGCCACCGAGTCCGCATCGGCCGTGTCCCAGGTGAACGGCGCCAGCGTCTCCCGCGCCGCGAACAGCCGCGAGAGCTGGTCGTTCGCACGCAGGATCCGCTCGACCTGGCCGTCGATCCCCACCACCAGGAACGGCACGCCCGAGTTCTTGATCAGTACCTTCAACCAGTCGGAGACCAGCGCCAGGATCCGGTTGGTCTCACGTTCGATCACGTGATGGAAGTCGTCCAGGATCACCAGCTCGACTGCGCAGGCCCCAAGCAGCTTGACCAGGCGGGCGTTCATCGCGTCGAAGGTGCCCCGGTCGGCGGCCGGGTCGCCCAGCCGCTCGAGGATCGCTGAGGCGGCCCACTTCGGTCGGATCGGCGACGGCGTCTCGACGTAGAGCACCGGGATCCGGCTCCCGGTCGTCGTCTCGATCCTGGGGAAGGCGGCGGCGTAGTGCCGGATCAGGGTCGTCTTGCCGGTCCCGGTCGCGCCTTCGAGCGCCATGCACTGCGGCTCATTGGCCAGCCGTGAGAGCTGCTGGCAGCGGCTGATCTCCCGGTGCAGCGCATCGAGGCGCGGGTAGCTGATGAAGGCGCCGTACGCCCGCGTGATCGCGCCCGCCCCGTCGTGGCTGACGCGGTCGATGCCCAGGCTTGCCGTGCTCATGCCTCGACCTCCTCTCGTGGCCCACGCTCAGGCTCCTTGCCCGACGACGGGAAGCTGAGCCGCCAGCCCGCGTCCTCCGGGCTGAGCGTTGCCAGCAACGCCTCCAGCTCGTCGTCGGCTGGGCCGGTCTCGTCGGCGGGGTTCGAGGTGGTGCTCTCCTCGGGCGTCCGGCCGGCCCGCTCGCCCGACGCCGGTGGCTCAAGGTCGCGGAACGGCGCGCCGCCGGTCGTCCAGCGCGCCAGGCGGGCGTTCGTCCGCTTCCGGTCCCGGGCCTGCTCAACGATCTGCTGCATCGCGCGCTTGGCCCGGCCCAGCCCTGCCAGGTCGAGCCGCTCCTGTTCGGCTAGCACCTGCGCCCGCAGCACCCGGTGTTTCCAGAGCGAGAGGCCCTCGGTGTACTGCCGCGCCAGGGCGGGGATCTCGAGGTACCGCTCGGCATAGGGGTCGAGGACGTGGATCCGGCTCAGGTCGCCCGGGTGGTACTTCACCGTGACCTTCTGGCCGGGTTTCAGCCGGTCCCGGAGCGCTGCCAGCTCGGCGCCGTTGTACCGCAGCGCCTCGAGCTCGATCCCGTACGGCTGGACGGTCCGCTGCGTCACCCGACCGAGCAGCACCTTCAGGTCGTCGGCGCTGCCGGGCACGTACGGCAGGAAGGCGAACGGGTCGGCGCTGAGCGTCGCCCAGCGGTGGGCCGGCGTCTCGCCGCCGAGCCCGGCGTGCTGATCCATCGCGTAGCGATCGACGATGAACAGGTGGAGCAGCCGATCCAGGTCCCGCATCGAGAGGCAGGCCTCGTCGACGCTGTCGTAGTCGCCGCGCGCTCGTGGGTTGGCGAAGGTCGTCCCGGGTAGGGTGGTGAACAGCCCGGTGTCGAGGGTCGAGAAAGAGCGCTCGATGCTGCCCTTGAACTCCGGGGTTCGGACGGGCGTCTGCTGTAGCGTGATGCCCAGCGTCAGGCTAGCGTCGCGCAGGTCGCGCCCGATCAGCTCCCAGCCGTTGTCGGTCACCAGCACGGCCGGGACGCCGTAGGCCAGCCACTCCTGCTCGCAGCCGTAGCGCTCGCGGCTGCTCTCTTTCGGGCGGATCGCGTGGTAGAGGCACTCCATGACCGCGTAGTAGCTAAACGGCTCGAAGCCGAGGTAGTAGCCGAGCGGGTAGCGTGTGGCGACGTCGAGGCAGTAGGTCAGGACCGGGCGGCCGAGCGGCAGGTTATCGTGCTCGTCGATGACGATCACCGGGATGCGCGTGTGGTCGATCTCGACCCGCGCCAACGGGCGGTCCGGCTCCGTCGCTTCGCCCCACTGGGTGAAGTGGCGGCGTGCCGCGTGCTGGCCGTGCTTGGCGGTGAACGTCGCCTGTGCGTCGAGCGCCGCGACCCGCCGCCCGATGGTGGCCCGCGAGGGCACGCTGAGCCGCTCCGCCTCGGGCCGCTCGGCGTTCGTCTCCGCAATCCGGCGCGCGACCTCATGCAGGAGGTCGTCGATGGTCACCCGCTCGCGCTTGAAGTACAGATCGTTGATGACCGCGCTGACCAGGTCGTCGATGGCGGCAAGGCGCGAGCGGCCCGTGCCGCCGCGTCGCCGGGTGGCGGGGATCAGGGCGCGGACGTCGTTGCCGGCTGAGACGTACCGCTCACGCCAGCGGTAGACCGAGGCGACGCTGACCGTCCGGTGCAGCGTCCGGTTGGCCGGGGCAGCATCCCAACCGCGCTGTACCGTCCGCACCCGCTCCTCGACGAGGTGGCGCGGCCAGGCCTGTGGGCCCATGTTCAGCAACGGCTCCAGGACGGCCAGGCGATGCTCGGCGACCGCTCGCAAGGACGCCGGATACGCCTCCCAGGGCGAGAACCGCTCGATCGGAACACGGTCCCCATCAGATGGCTGTTGCCCGGGCCGGCTCGTGGGAACGAACGTCAGGTCGCCGGCGAAGAGCGCTCGCCGCAGTACGTCCTCGGCGACGGTCTGTTCCGCCCCATCTCCTACGGCGCGGAGGGTGACCATCCCGTGCGGCTGATGGTTGGTGACGGTGTAGACCCGGTCCTGCCAGGCCACGCAAGCCCCGGTGACGAAGCGATGCACGCCCATGGCACCCTCCTACTCCGTGGTCTGGGCGCTCTGCCGCGCCGGGCGCCAGACGGCGGTCTTGCCAGTGATCCTGGCGTCGTCGAGCGGAACGATCAGCTCGTGCTGGTAGGCGAGGTGCAGGATGGCCGGCACCATTGCGCTGGCCGGCTCATGCAGCGCCACCCCGTCGGCCAACTGACCGAGCGTCAGCGGCCCGTGCGTGGCGGACACCACCCCGAGGATGCGCGTCCGGACCGCCGGCTCGACCGGGTAGCGCGCGAACTGGGTTAGGAGCCGGACGTTCTCGACCCGGCACCCCTGACGGATCTCCCGCTCGGTGACGACCTGGAACTGGTGGCCGTGCTCGGCTGCCCACGCTTCCCCGGCGGCGAACTTGCGGCGATTCTCGTCGGTGCCCACCAGCGCCAGCGGCTTGCACTCGATCAGCAGCTCGTGTCCGCCCTGGCTGACCCGGAAATCGGGCGTGTAGCGATGGGTGCGCCCGGCGTGCTGGTAGGTGATGGTGAGCGGCTGCTCCTCGAACGCGGCCACCTCTTCGTCGAAATCGAGAAGGTAGAGGTAGTCGCACTCCAGCAGGCTCTCGTAGGCGATGCTCCGGCGCATCTTGTAGGAGGCAAACCAGCCGATGGTGTTGCCACCACGGTTGGACGGCGTGCGGACTGGCATCGCTCCCTCCCCTCGAGTGAGGTGAATGGAGCACTATCGGCCAGACCGAGGCCAGTCTCAAGAACTGTGAGACAGCACGCCGTGAGGCCGCCCGCGACGACCGCCCGGCGCACGATCTCTGAGACAAACGCCGCGTATCCGGCCGTCCAGCCTCACTATCTGCGAGACCCTACAGCTGTCAGTCGTCGGTCCTCAGCGATGAGAAAAGGGGCGGTCCGGAATCTCCGGACCGCCCCTTTTCTCATCGCTGAGGACTGATACCTGAAGACTGAGAACTCGCCTACTACTCCACCGCGCAGAAGGCGGCATCATACCAGTCAGCCCGAGCGGAGCGAGCGTGCGAGCGGAGTGGAGGGATCTTCCTCACGCCAAGAAGGAGAAGATCCCTCCACTCCGCTCGTGCCTCGCCGCGGTCGGGATGACGGAGGGGTGTGCTCGTGCCTCGCCGCGGTCGGGATGACACACCCGTCACATCCAGCATGGCAACGTACTACGGTGTCGGGCAGCGCAAGTTCTGGCACTCCGGCCCACGGTTGATGCGCTGGTCGTAGAACTTGAGGATCTGGTCCTTGTCGAGCTGATCCTGCTCGAGGATCCAGCCCCACGCCACCACCGCGATCCTGGTGTCCATGTCTGTATACGGCAGGATCACCGCCCGCGCCCCGCCACGCTGAGTGTTGGGCGCGAGCGGCAGCTCCGTGTACAGATCTTTCAACTGCTGTTCGAGGTCCGGGCAGGCAGACGCGCAGTTGTAGAGAATCGCCACGGCCCCATGCTCCAGGTTGTGAAGCCAGCTACCGGTTGGTGGGGCCGGGTCCATGAACCCGTAGCTCTGAAGCCAGGTGTTGTAGTGCGGCCCCGATGCTGGCGGGCGCGACTTGTAGACCGGCATCGTGCCGTCCGCGACATGATCGGCGCCCTCGAGCGCCACCGCCCGCCCAATCGGCGCGATAGACCCGCTCATCAGCCCGAACATCTGCGTGCTGACGCCAATCGCCACGACGCCGACCAGCAACACGGCGGCCACGACCAGCACCAGGATCTGGGTCATGCGTGCGCGCCGCTGAGCGAGGGCCGCCTGCGTCTTGCGCTGCTCGCGGGCAGCCAGGCGCTTCTCGCGCTTCGTCCCGACTTCTTGACTCATGCGGCGCCGGGCTCCTCCGGCGTCGCCACCGCCACCGAGCTGTTCGCCGCACCGTACGCGACGCCGTTGGTGGCCAGCACGGCCTTCGGGGGCAGTACGCGCAGGTGGCTGGTCACCGAGACCACATTCGGCACTGAGGCCGCCAGCTCGACGACGCGCTGCGCCGTCTCTTCAGACGGCATCTCGCCGGCCAGCACCGCCACGCCGTCGCGCGCCTCGATGATCGGGCAGGTCGGGCCAAGCTCCGAGTCGGCAGCGATCGCGTCGGCGACCGCTCGCACAACTTCGGGATCAGCGATCAGCTCGTTGCGGACAGCGCGAATCCCTGGCACGCGGAGCAACATGTACTCCGAGATCTCCTTGATCGCCAGGGTCCGCACCCGACCATTGAGCGTCACCAGCCCGTCGCGCACCGAGATGTCGAGCACGGGGCGCGTCGCACGGAGCGGCTCATAGTCCCAGAGGGTCTTGCGGATCGACGCATGCAGTTGACGCGCAGCCTCCGGCTGCTCGTCGTCAATTCGAAACATGTCGTGGGCCATAGTCGCTCCGACTCGGGGTCGCCCCGTCAAAGGTGGGGTGTCAGAGAGTCTACGCCCGGGCGGACCCGGACGGATCGCCGGACGCCGGAAGCGCCGGTCGCTGGCGTAAGGATACCAGGATCGGGGCCGCCGATCCTGGCACGTTGCTACCTGGCCGATTCGGCTGGCTTGCCGCGCATCCCCGCAGCACGGTCCGTTCGGAGCGCTTCGTTCTCGTGCTCCAGCTCGCGGATCCGCTCGGTGAGCTTCAGGATCACGTCGACGCCGGCCAGATTCACGCCGAGATCCTCGATCAGCCGCTTGATCTGCTGCGCTCGCTCGATGTCCCGCGCCGAGTACAGGCGAATGTTCCCACGCGAGCGAGACGGCTCGATCAGGCCGGCCCGCTCGTAGTAGCGGAGGGTCTGCGGGTGGACGTTGAGCAGCCGGGCCGCCACGCTGATGACGAAGCAGGCCATGTCGGCCATCTGCTCCTGTGCGCTGGTGCGTTCAGCCATGACCTAGCTCCCCCGCAACGCCGCCAGCTCGGTGAACAGCTCGCGCTCGCGCTCGGAGAGCCCCGTCGGCATCACGATCCTGATCTCGGCGTACAGATCGCCGCGCGAGCCGTCGAGCTTGTTCATGCCCTGGCCGGCGAGACGAATCCGCTGGCCATTGTTGGTCTCCGGCCCGATCTTCAACGCCAGCCGGCTGCCCTTCACGGTGGGGACCAGCACCTCACCGCCCAACACCGCCGTGTACAGCGGCACCTCCACCTTGACGGTCAGGTCGTCACCCTCGCGCACGAAGCGCGGGTGCGGCCTGATCGAGACGACCAGAAACAGGTCGCCGGACAGGCCACCAGCGATGCCCGGGCCACCCTTGCCGGCGATCCGCACGCGCGCGCCGTCTGCCACGCCAGCCGGAATCTTCGCCTCGATGGTCAGCGGTGCGCCGCTGGTCGGTGTGATCTGGATCAGGCGGGTGGTGCCGGCGTTCGCCTCTTCAAGGGTCAGGCTGACGGGATGGTCGTAGTCCTCGCCGCGCTGTGGTCCGCCCCGGCGGCCAGCCCCCCGACCCATCCCGCCGAGGATCTGGTCAAACAGTCCGCCCAGCATGTCGTCGTCGACGGTCGCGCCGCCGCCAGTCTGGGAGCCGCCGCCCCAGGTGAACGGACCGGAGCCGAAGCCGCCCGACCCCGCACCGAAGCCGCCAGACCCAAACGGCCCGGCCCCAGCCCCGGCCGAGCCAGCGCCCGACTTGCGAGCCTGCTCGATCTTCTCGAAATCGTGGCCCCAGCGGTCATACAGCTTGCGCTTCTCAGCATCGCCGATGACCTCGTAGGCCTGGCCGATCTCCTTGAACTTGGTCTCGGCCTCTTTGTTGTTCGGGTTCAGATCCGGATGGTACTGCCGGGCGAGCTTACGGTAGGCCGCACGGATGTCCTTCTCCGAGGCCGACCGAGACACACCCAGCACGTCGTAGTAGTCTCGCCTCGCCATGCCGGCTCACCATATCCCATCAGAAAGTGCGGGGCGGCCCACGCCTGGAGCCTCCCACGAGCCATTCTAGATCCTTGATAACGTTGTTGTCAATGCTTGGGCCAGCCTGGCCGTCTGCTCTTCTGTCACACTGGCTGCAGAGGTCGATATGTTTCCCGTGGACGCAGCCCGTCCTGGGCACGCATCGGTCGTTCCGGCGGCCCGGCCGCGCCCCTTTCGAGTGGCCGCCCGGCCGCGACGCGCCTGTGTCGGCCTAGTGGTCGGCCTGTGACGCCGCACGGCGCGCATGTCCGCCGAGCCGCACCTAGAATGGCCCAAACCTCGTGCCTCAGGCGGCAAATGCCGCGCCAGGACCGTCACGCCTCACCCCTGCGCCGCGACGTTCAGGCGCGCCGTCCGTCTACCGGAGGAACGCCGTTGCTGATGCCACCACCGGAGTGCTCGCCGTGAGACGCACACCAGTCTACGATCCGTTCGACGACCGCGACGACGATCTCCCAGCGGAGACGCCGGAGAACATTCGGCGCATCCCCACCACCCCTGGCTACGACCGCGTAGTCCGGCGAGCTGACGTCCGCCCCATTCGCACGGCCCGGCGACCGGCGCCGGGCCGGGGACCGGATCCCCGGGTCTGGTTCGTGCGGGGGGCGATTGGCGTGGCGGCGCTCGCTGGCCTGTGGCTCGGCCTTCAAGCGATGTTCCCCGTGACCGAGTCGCAGCTGACGCAGACCCCAGCAGCGACCGTCGTCGTGCCGGCTGACGCCAGCGCCGTCGGCGCGCCGGAGCCGCCGGCGGCGGCAGCGCAGCAGCCCGCACCCGAGGCGAACGCGGCGCCGGCCGCGCCACAGGCTGCCGCACCGGCCCCTCCCCCGGCGCAGCCAGCGGCGACCCAGCCGTCCGTCGAGATCGCGCCGGCCGTCGCGGACCGGCTGCCGGGTCTGCCGGCCTCAGGCGCGTCCCAGCCACCGGCAGCCGCCCCGGCGCAGCCGGCCGCCCAGGCCGCCGCAGCCGCGCAGACGGAGTCGCCGGCCCAGCAGCCAGTCGGCAAGCCGACCCTCGCACCGATCCCGCCGCCACCTTCGAGCAATGTGCAGCCGAACAGCCCAGCCCAGCAGGCTGCCGCGCAGGCCCAGCAGCAGGCGGCGGCCGCCGCGCCGAAGCCCCAGGCGCCGGCCCCGCCACCAGCGGCGCAGGCGACGGGTGGCCCGTTCGAGCTGGCCGCCAGCGCCTCACCGGTCAACCCGATCTCTGAGAACGCCGTCGTGACCATCAGCGTCAAGGCGACGCAGAACGGCGCGCCGCTGGCCGGCGCCTCCTGCATGGCGACCGTCTACTTCCGCACCAACACCATCAAGCAGCCGGACGGCGGCTTCCGCACCAACGGCAACGGCGTGGCATCGTTCACGCTCGACGCCAAGGGCTCGACCTACGGCCACTACGTCCCGGTCGACGTGACCTGCAGCGGTCGGGGCGGCGCGGTGACCGCGCGGACGGGCTTCACGCCGGTTCGCGGACGCTGACGACCGCCGCTCTGTCAGCCGTCAGCATCGAGAGGGTCCGAGGACTGGCAGTCCTCGGACCCTCTCGACGTTCAGCGGCCTCGTCGGACTCACCGTACCCGGCGTGGCGGGTCGAGTTGGTAGACCCGCGCATACAGGATGCCGTTGATCCAGACATCTTTCACGGGCGGCACGCCTGCGACCTCGGGTGGCGTATGCCCGCGCTGCGCGGCGTTCACGTAGTCCACTACGTGTGTCACCGGGCGTGGGTCGCCAAATTGCGTCACCGTCCCCTTGACCATCCCCTGAAAGTTCAGCTCCAGCGGGAAGTACACGGCGATCAACTGGCGCTCGGGGTTCGGCTGGGCGTTGAGGTAGTCGGCAACCTGGTCCAGCCCCTCGGCCCAGCCCACCAGGATCATCCGGCCGGCCGCCGGGCCGCCCCCGACCAGCGGGTTGTAGTAGGCCAGCGGGTACGGCGCGACCATGGCCAGCGGAATGGCCTGTCCGATGGTGAGCGCCACCAGCGCGCCTGCTGCCAGCAGGCTCCGCTGCGCAGCCGAGAGGCCGGCCCGCACGATGTACGGCGCGATCCACTCGCCCATCGTCCAGAGGCCGAGGCCGGCCAGCAGATCCAGTGAGGGGAAGATCGGCAGGGTGTACCGGTCGAGCTTCTTGCCGGCCAGCGAGATGAACAGGATGAAACCGATCCCTGTCAGCAGCAACAGGAGCGTCGGTCGGCGCTTTTCGGCGGGCGGCAGCAGGACGGCCAGCGCGATCATCCCCGCCAGCGCCAGCGGCGAGATCCGAAACATCACCGCCACCGGGTAGTACCACGGTCCCGGATCGGCCACCGGCTGCCCCAGGAAGAAGTTGCCCGGGCGATGCTCGGAGCTGGTCTCGAGGGTGAAGCGCACGAACCGCTCGACGGACGCCATCGGCGCAACCCACAGCGTCGGCCAGAGCAGGAAGACGACGGCCACACCGACAGCACCGGCCAGCAGAAGCATCCTGACGACACGTGGCCAGGGCCACGCCTCTCGGTCCACCAGCGGCGCGGAGAGCGCCACCGCTGGCACCAGAACGCCAAGCACAAGCGAGGGCGCCTTCGTGAGGACCGCCAGTCCAGCAGCGATACCGCACAGGATCAGGTAGCCGATGCCGCCGCGCGCCCACCAGTAGACACCGGCCGCGAGCATCGCCAGCGTCATGAAGCCAGCCGAGAGCCCGTCCACGTGCACCACCTGCCCGTGGGCCGCCAGAAAAGGGTCGAGTGCCAGAATCACGCCGCCGATCAGGGCTGGCCAGAGGCCGAGGAGGCGCGCTGCCAGCCCGACGATCCCGACCAGCAGCAGCGAGTTGACCAGGATCATCGCCAGCCGCGCCCGGACCAGCAGGTCCATGAAGCCGGGCGTTCGGGTGACCGGGTTGTCCTGGGTTGTGATGCCGGCCAGCCGCTCGGCGTCCGGTCCGATCCCCGCCCGCGCGATCCACATCGTGGTGACCCCAGGATGGCCGCTCTGGAAGGTGCGGGCGAGGTCGCCCTGGCGCAGCGCCTGGGCGAAGTTGCCGGTCCGGCGCATCCAGTTGTCTTCGTCCGGCGTCACAAAGAGCGACAGGCCGACGGTCCTGGCGCTGAATGTCAGGACAAACAAGACGAAGAGGGCGGCGGCGCTCAGAAATGGTACCTTCGGCCGCGCAGGACGCTCTATCCTCTGACTGAGGGGCGATACCACGTAGCCAGCGCCTCCGTTGAGTATGGTACCATAGCGTGCGTCCGGCCTTCGGCTGTGACAATTATCGGGAGGGACATGATGCCGACGCTGGGGGCCCCAGAGCTCATCATCATCCTCGTCATCATCGTTTTGATCTTTGGGGTTGGAAAGCTTCCCGAGGTCGGCCAGGCCCTCGGCAAGGGCATCCGGGAGTTCCGGGGCGCTGCTGATGGTTCGGTGGAAGACGAGACACCGCCAGCACCCGCGGCACCGGCTCGGCCGGCTGCTCCAGCCGCTCCGGCCGCTGTTGAGGCGCCGAAGACCGCACCGGCTCCGGCCGCTCCCGCGGCGGTGACGACGCCTGTCGCCACGCCGGCTTCGGTCAACTACACCGTTGAGGACGGTGACACGCCGACCAGCGTCGCCGCGAAGCACGGCGTGACCGTCGAGCAGCTGCTGGCCGCCAACGGCTGGAGCAAGGCTGACCGCGTGCTCTACGAGGGTGACAAGATCCAGGTGCCGGCCAACAACACGCCGGTCGCCTAGACTCTACGCCCGACGCCGAACCGTTCAAGCGCCCTGGCAGACTGCCAGGGCGCTTCGCGTTGCCCGCTGAATCCTGCCCGGTCGCTCAGCGTTCGGACGCGAGGATCTCGCCGACGGCGCGCGTCAGCCGCTCGATGTCGGCCTGCGTCGTGTAGCCCTGCGCCGATACCCGCACGAACCGCTGGCCCGCCCAGGCGACAATCGGTGCTTCGACCCGGTACTCGTCGTAGAGCCGGGCCTTGAACGCCTTCTCGTCACCCGGCGGCAGCGGGATCGCGCCCAACTGCGCGAACCAGGCCGGCGAGTCGGGCGTCAGCGGTGGCAGCCCGGTGATCTCCGCGATCTCCTCACGGGCCATCCGCACCAGCTGGTGGCACTCGGCGCGAACACGCGGCCAGTCGTTCGCCTGCAAGAACTCGATGGCTGCTGGCACCGTCAGGAACGCCGAGATGTCGCGCGTGCCCTGGTACTCCTGCTCGTCCACGAACCGCGAGCCGCTCGGGTCGCGGGCCTGCCAGCCCCAGCTGACGATCTGCGGTTCCAGCAGGTGCTGAACGTCCCTCTGGGCGTACAGAAAGCCGGCCCCCTTCGGCGCGCACAGCCACTTGTGGCAGTTGCCACCGTAGAAATCGGCCCCCAGCGCATGAAGGTCCAGGTCGACCTGGCCCGGGGCGTGCGCGCCGTCGATCACCGTCCAGATGCCGGCCGCCCTAACCCGCGCGATCAGCTCGGCAACCGGCAGGATCAGGGCCGTGGGCGAGGTGATGTGGCTGAGGAACAGCACTCGTGTGCGTGGCGTGACACCCGACCAGACCGCTTCGACGACATCGTGGGGATCGTCGAGTCGGCTCGGCAGCGGCTGGTTGACGTACCGTGCCCCCGTCTTCTGGCAGACGAACGTCCAGGTCCGGTCGAGCGCACCGTACTCGTGGTTGGTAGTCAGGATCTCGTCGCCCGCGCGCAGCGGCAGCGAGCGCGCCACGACGTTGAGGGCCGCCGTCACGTTCTGGAAGTAGACGACCTCGTCGGCGTCCGCGCCGAGGTACGCTGCGAGCGCGGCCCGAGCCTCGGCCATCAGCGCCGTCGCCCGCCGCCCGATGAACTCGACGGGCTGCTGTTCCAGCTCAAGTTGCCACGCCTGGTACCGCTCGAAGACCGAGCGCGGGCAGGCCCCGAACGAGCCGTGGTTCAGGAACGTGACGTCAGGCCGCAGCAGGAACTGGCCGCGCAGCTCCTGGTGACGGGCGTCGGCCGCGGCGTCATAGGCGAGGTCGGGCGGCAAGCGGCGTGGCGCGTCGGACATCGGAACTGGCCCCCGTTCGCAGGTCTGCGCCGCCAGCTAGCCCCCCGCCGAGTCGCGACGCAGCCCAGTGTAGCCCGGTTGCCTGACCGCCGTTCAGGCAGGCGGGCCGTATCTTGCCGCCGCAGCAGGGCGATTGCACGGTCACTGGCGTTCCCGAAGCGCGACGGTGTCGGGTAGGCGGGGCTTTCAAGCTCCGACGACGCTGCACGATGCGCTCATCATGCACGTGGCCTGGGCGCCGCGAGCGATTCGGTGGCTCGGCGGCCGGACCGTCTGATACAGTCACTCAGTCTTAAGAGGCTGGCGCAGAAGGCGCGCCTCCTGGTGAGCCCTACTCGTGGACAGAGCGACCCGACTGCCAGCATGAGCTTCGCCGAGCCACGCTCTGTCTCCTCGCCATCGGACGCGTTGCCGCGCGTGACGGCTCCCGCGGTCGCCAGCGGCGACGCTGTCGCTACGGGCGCTGACAGCTTCGTCCTCTCAACTCGCCGGACGCTCGCCTTGCTCGGGGCCATCGCCCTGGCGGCCCTCTTCATCCAGGGCGGCGTATTCGTCCACAAGACGTGGCTCTGGACCGGCGACACCATCTACCACCGCGCGGTGATGGCCGAGATCCAGTCGGGAGAGCTGCTGCCGGGTGGACCGTACGCCGGGCTCCCCGCCTTCTACTCGCCACTCTTTCACTACACGGCGGCGGCCATCGGTTCGCTGGCCCACATCGAGCTGACGGAGGCGATCCGCGTCATCTCGATCGTCTTCGCGCCGCTCACACCGCTGGCGGCCTACTGGCTGGCCCGCGTCCTTGGCCTGGACCGGCCGTCGGCGCTGGTTGGCGCGTTCTTCTCGACGTTTGCAGGGGCGATCAAGACTACCGAAGATCGGGTCTGGGTGGACGCGCTGTTCGTCGGACAGCACAACTTCTTCCCGGTCTTCCCGCGCGACATCGCCTTCCTGCTGCTGCCGCTCGGGCTGGGGTGCGTCTACCGAGGCGTCGTCGATGGCTGGCGGCCGGGCGGTGCGCTGGCTGGCCTCGCCTTCGGCCTGATGATCCTGGCCCACACCCAGACCGCCGTTTTCGCCGCGCCGCTCATCGCGATCTACTTTGTGCTGGTGCTGCTGCTGCGCCGCGACCTGTTCCGTCCGATGGTGAACGTGAGCATCGTCACGACCGCCGTGGCGCTCGGACTCTCAGCCTTCTGGTGGATCTGGCAGCTGGTCGAGCTGGCGCAGAGCGGCTCGTTCAGCGTCAACATGCCGGCCTATCGGGTGCCGGTCAAGCTGGCCCTCGAAGAGTTCCCGGCCGAATTCGGCGTCTTCCTGATCCTGGCGCCCATCGCCCTCTACTTCTTCGCGCAGCGGCTGGTGCGCGAGCGCTCGCTCGCGGCGCTGCTGCTGCTCACGTGGTTCCTGGTTCCCGTCGTGCTGGCGATCTTCCGCCCGACTGGCTTCCCGGGCGGCGACACGTTCTTTCCGCGCCGCCTCTGGCAGTTCGCATCGCAGCCGCTGATGCTGATGGCCGGTATGGCGCTGGTCGTCGGCATCCTTCGGCCGCTCAAACCGCGCACGACGCTGGCGGTCGGAATCCTGGTCGCGGTCGGCCTGGTGGCGTCGGTCCCGGGGTCCATCGGCACCGCCGAGCGGGTGGGCGAATTCTGGAACCAGCCCGAGTTCGCCGATCAGCGCTGGGAGCTGGACGGCAACTTCGCCTTCGGTCCATTCCTGGCCGCCGAAGCCCGCCGAGACGGCCCGCGCACCGTCCTCGCGCCGACCCCCGAGGCGACGCTCGTCTGGTACTACGCCGGCCAGAAGGTCGTGTACCTGCACCCGACCGCCGCCATCAAGCTCGCCTACGACGTGCAGCGCATGACCGGCTTCGGCGAGGCCGAGCGCTCGAACGATCTCGTCCGCGCCTACAACGGCGATCCGGCCACGCTCGTCAGCGTGGCCGAGAAGTACGCCGCGCGCTACGTGGTGCTCAAGCAGCTTGGCGACCGGCTGGCCGGCGTGGATGTGCCGGCCGATGGCCTCGTCTCGGCGGAAGGCGCGCGTGGGACTGGCCAGCTCGTCGAGACCAACCACTACGAGTACCTGCGCGTCTCTCCCGACAATCGCGTCGCGCTGGCGATCAGCAGCCCCACCGACCGCACCGCCACCCTGGTGCTGCGCGCCAAGCGCCGCAATCAGGCCCGTGCCGCCCTCGGCACGCTGACGGTGAACGGCGTCTCCACCACCATCGCGGACAGCGAGCTACCCCGGGATACCTGGGCTGACGTTCGGCGCGACGTCCAGCTGCGGGCTGGCCGCAACGAGATCCGTCTGGAGAGCGCGGCCACCCTTGAGCTGATCCGGGTGACCGCCTACTCGCTGTCTCTGGCTGACCTTCCGTCGAGCTGGAAGGTCGTGCACGACGACGGCTGGTACGTCGTCCTCGACACGCGGGGCGGCGCGGCCACGGCGGAGCGCGCCCGCTGATGGCGACCGCCACGACCGCCGGCGGCTCACACAGCATCCCGCCAGATCGGCTCAGCGCGCGTCTGCCGCGCGCCCTGACGGCGAATCCCGGCCGCGCGTTCGACCTTGCCGTCGTCGCGCTCATCGCACTGTACGTCGTGGTGCTGATGCCCGGCCTGACCCGCTGGCCGCCGCTCATCAACGACGAGGGCCGCGAGGCGAACCTGTTCTGGGCCGCCGCCCGCGTGGACCCCACCGCCGAACGGATGAACGCCCACCGGGGATTCTCGACCTGGGGCAATGGCGGCTTGCAGGGCGCGACCGCCGCGCTGATCTTCCGCCTGTTCGGCCTGGGTGTCTTCCAGCTGCGGCTGACCTCGCTGCTGTGGGGCGGCCTCGTCCTGCTGCTGATCTACTGGGTCGGCAGACGGTACTGGAATCGGCGCGTCGGGCTGGCAGCCGCCGCGCTGATGGCCATCTCGAACCCGTTCCTGGTCGCTACCCACACGCTGCGGCCGGACATCCAGGTGGTTGCCATCGTTCTCGGCGCGTTGCTGCTGGCCGAGCGTGCCCTGGACTCCGCTCGCCGCCGACCGCTGGTGTACGCGTTCCTGTCCGGCCTGCTGCTGGTGCTGGTCGTGGACACGCACCCGAACGGCATCGCGTTCTTTCCGCTGGTCGGGCTGGCCTTCCTGCTGCGCCTCGGCTGGCGGGATCTCTTGCGCCGGCCGGTGTTCTGGGCATTCTTCGGCGGCGGCGTGGCGGCGGTCGGCTACTACCTGCTGATCCGCTTCGTGCCTGACCCGGCCGGCTTCGTCGGCGGGCTGAGCTACTGGGTCGGCGTGGACAAAGCGCCGCCTGCCGCCCGCGCCACCGGCGGCATCGCAGCGAAGCTCGCGGCGATGGTGACCAACGAGATCGCCCGCTACCAGGACTACTTCGGCGAGGAGCCGTTGGAGCTGGCCGTCGTGCTGGTCGGCCTGGCCGGCGGCCTGTGGATGGCCGTTCGCGGCTCCTACCCGGCCCGCTTGATCTGGCTCGGGTTGCTGTTCGCCGGCGCGTTCTTCATCGTGGCCGTCAGCACGAAGTCGAAGTACTACATGCTGCTGACCTATCCGCTGTACATGCTGCTGCTGGCGCGGGTACTGGAGCGGGCGGCGGTCTGGATCGTGGGTCGCACGTCGCTGGCGCAGCCACATGAGGCGGTGTCGCCGGCGCCCACTGCCGGCACGCCTGTGGTCGCGGCCTCATGGTTGCCGGCCGCTGCCAGCGCCGCCCTGCTCGCGCTGCTGGTCGGCGGCGTGGCGATCTGGCCGATGAAGCTGGAAGACCGGGCCTGGGACAACTACATCCAGGCCCGCCGCTACCGGGCCGGTCAGGAGTACACCCAGCTCACCAGTCAGCTCAAGGAGCTGGCCGGGCCGGGTGCGCGCATCCTCGCCCCGCCGCTCTACTGGGTCGGCATGTCGGAGCACCCGTTCGTCGATGTCTACGTCTACGAGCGGCTGGAGCGAACCGACGGCATGTCCGCCGCCCAGTTCCTGGACGAGGTGCGGCCCGACTTCGTCATCACGGATGCGAAGATCGCCACGGATCGGCGCATCGAACGGCTGCTCTACAACGAGTTGGACCGCCGCGCCACCTACGAGCTGGTGGTCCGTCACAAGAACTACGGCGACGTGGCGATCTACCGGCTCCGTCAGCAGACGCCGGCCGGCCGGTGACCCTGTACGCAGCACCTGCCGCCCCAACGGCTCGTGTATGCATGCGAACACTCGGCTGTGGAGGAGCATCCGGGCGCGGGGGAGCATGGTGCTGCGCATAGTGACGCCGCGAGTCCTTTGGCGGGTTGACGCCGCCGTCGCGCTGGGTGGGCTGCTGCTCGTGGCTGGCCTTGCCTGGATCGTTCGGCTCTGGGCGGGGACGCCACCCGACGGAGTCTGGGTCGACTACGACCTGTACGCGCACGCGGCGTTGACGCTCGTGGCGGGCGGCGATCCGTATGCCTTCCAGGTTCCCGGCGAAGACGGCGCCGTGCTCTACGGATACGTGTACCCGCCAGCCGTGGCCTGGATGGTCGCGCCGCTGGCCCTGGCGCTGCCGGGTCGGAGCGGACACCTCGTGTGGTCGCTGTTCTGCCTGGTCAGCTTCCTGGCCAGCCTCGTGCTGCTGCTGCGTGCGTTTCGGCAGCCCGTCCCCTGGCCCATCGTCGGGCTTGTGGCGGGTGCTGCGACGCTGGCATACGCCGTGCGCGACAACGTCTATCACGGACAGCTTGACCTGCTGCTCGTCCTGCTGGGCAGCGGCGGCCTGGTGCTCCTGGCCAGGGGCCGGCCTGTCGCCGCCGGACTGCTGCTCGGGCTAACGGCGTCAGGGAAACCGTTCCTGGCCGTGCTGCTCCTCCTCCTGTGCTGGCGGCAGCAGTGGCGCGCCACGGTCAGCATGTGCATGACAGGCGCCCTGATCCTCGTGGCGTCCTTCTTGCCGAGCCTCGGCAGCGGACTGACGCTCGTCGACGCCTGGGCAGGTGCATCGCGGTACGCAGCGTCGCCTGCCTTCGCTGCGTTCCCCTACAATCACGCGCTCTCGGGCCTGTGGCTGCGCCTGTTCACGGACACGCCGTTCGCCACACCCTGGGTCGTCAGTCCGTTGCTGGCGTCCTTGGCGAACGCCGCGATTGCCGTCGTCGTCGGCGGTGTCTGGCGCTGGTCGATGCCATTCGGTCCGCTGGCTGCTGGCCCAGACGAGGCTGCCTCGGATCTGGTCGAGCAGCCGGGCCTCGTCCTGCTCGCCGAGAGCGGACTGCTGCTGAGCCTGCTCTTCGTGTTCGGCCCCCTCTCAGAGCTGAACCACTTCTTCATGCTGTTGCCCGGCCTGGTTGCGGCCTTGCGGCTGGCGCTCTGCTCGCCGAGCCGCTCAGTCCGACGACGCTGGCTGCCGGCCGCCGTGGCCTGGAGCGTGTTCCTGCTCCTGCTGGCCGGCCCGCTGCGCGTCCTGAGCTGGGGTCACCCCATCGAGGCGCACCTGAGTGGGCCGGCCGTGTTGCTGACCGGCCGCGTCGGATTCCTGCTCCTCGCGGTCGCCATCACCGTCGCGTGGTGTCGCTGGAGCCAGCGAGCGGCAGAACGCGCGCGGCTCGGTGAGTCCCCTCCGTGAGCATCAGCACGTGAGACGAACCGCATTCTGTCGAAATGTCAATTCTGTCAGAGAGGGAATCCCGCGCCAGTCGCTCTGCCTCGTCTGGCCAAGGCCACGTTCAGCGCGCCTGACCGCTCGCGGCACCGAGGCGACGGCGCACTACGCGTCTTCGACGCGCTCCACTTTGACCCGCGTACCCGAGCGGAAGCTGTCGAACTCCTTCGGGTTGCCGTCGAGCTTTCCGAACACCGTCACTGGATTGGCCGGTCGGATCTCGTTGCCCCGGCTCATCGGAGTCGGCCCCCAGAACAGGCAGAACGCGTTGCCCGGCTCCCAGTAGGCGAGGTCGCCCGCGCCGACGGTCGCCTGTCCCTTCTCGGTGCCGGTGTGGACGGGGATCGAGAAGTAGATCTCGTCACCCCAGCGGCTGCCCGAGATGTCGAACGGGAGGGCATCCCAGACCAGTTCGGCCGTCTGCGTGTCGTTCAGGGTCGCCGTCTGCACGACGTTCCCCACCGAGATGCGAATCTTCCTCATGTCACCCCTTCTTCTGGTCGCACTGGTCCGCGACGATCTGACCTTCTCTGGTACTGTGCAGCGGGCCGCCGACACGTGCCGCTGTGCTCGGCTACGTTCGCGGTCACGACGCGGCGGCGAGCAACGCAGCCACGCGCTGCATCATCGCCTGTGACAGCGTGTAGATGTTCCGGTCGAGTCCGTACTGCTCGCCGGGCCGACACAGCACGGCGAACTCGTCGCGACACGGGAACAGACGGTAATAGTAGCCGCCGTCCGAGCCGACGCGAAATCGCGCTTCGAGCGTGTCGTAGTTTGCGCGCGCCCGATCCAGCCAGAGCCGGTCGCCGTCGGCCTGATACAGCTCGATCAACGCCTCGGAGATCCAGACGCTGTACGACGGGTACTGGTCGGGCACGTCGGCTTCGAGAGTGTAGCCGCCAAGCTCCGGCTGCCAGAACAGGCGATCGGTCGCCCGGGCGATCTGCCGGGCGCGGGCCAGATAGGTCGTGCCCTCCGGCTCGATGCGGTGCAGCGCCAGCAACGCCTGAATGACAATCGCCTGGTCGTAGCCGAAGTAGCGGTCCGTCTTAACGATCTGTCCCGGGTTCCGCCGCGAGTAGCGCACGCTGTACGCGTACAGCTGGTGGTGCTCGCTCCAGAGGTACCGGTCCAGCCACGCCAGCGAGTCGAGCGCATGCTGGCGGTAGACCGGGTCGCCGGTCTCGGCGTACAGCTCGGCCATGACATAGGCCAACAGCGCCGTCGACTGAGCCGGTTTGCCCTCCCCAAGGCCGTCGCGCTGGTTTGTCCACCAGAGGCCGCCGCCGAACTCGCCGTCCCAGAGGCCGGCCGTCAGCGGGAACTTCGCGGCGCGGACCGCGCCCTGCATGGCCCGCGCACGGATACGAGGATCCTTCGTGACCCGCGCGATGTCGAGGAAGGCCAGCCCGATAACGGCGTTGTCGTCGGCGTAGACATCCTGGAGCGTCGGATTCGCGCCGTCGAGGTCGGCGCGCGGCGCATAGCCCGAATGAGACGGACTCCACAGCCACTCCATCCAGGGCAAGGCCTTCTCGACCTGACAGCGGTACGCGTCGTCGCCGCCGGCGACCAGCGCGGCGTCCGCCCGCACCTGGAGCGCGACGTACCAATGGTCGGCGATCAAGTTGTTGAGGAGATCGCGGCGATAGGTCAGGTACGGGGCCTGTTCGCAGGACTGCGTGCCGCCCGCGTAGGCAAGGTGTCGCCAGGTGTAGGCCTGCGTCTGCAGGGCCAGGCCTCGATAGTAGACACGGGCATCGGCAGCCCGGGACGTGACGAGCGGCGCGGCCGCATACGCCATCAATGCGATGCCCACGACGAGGAAGCCGATGCCGAGCCAGCGTCCGCGCGCCATTGCGCCGAACTCTACCAGGATGCCTCGGCCCCGCGAAAGCCATGCGATCATCTCACGTGCAATCGCCCTGCTCGCCGGTCACGGCCGGCGGCCACGGCCGGCGAGCAGGGCGATTGCATGTTCATTGGTGTACCCGAAGCATCATGGGACGGGCGGTCGGGGACTGAAGTCCCCGCCTACAGTCATTCAGTCGCTGCGCGACGGCCGCCGGGAACGGCAGGCACTGGTGCGACTGGAGCGTCGCGCAGCGACTGCATGCGTGTAGGCGGGGCTTTCAAGCCCCGACGCGGCGGCACGACGACATCGACATGCAATCGCTCCGGTTCGTGACTCAGGGCGATTGCATGTTCATTGGTGTACCCGAAGCATCATGGAACGGGCGGTCGGGGACTGAAGTCCCCGCCTACAGTCACGCCGTCGCTGCGCGACGGCCGTCGGGAACGGCAGGCACTGGTGCGACTGGAGCGTCGCGCAGCGAC